>NZ_JACAPW010000042.1:0-275 GCF_013385495.1 Pseudomonas sp. F8002
CAGATCAAAATCAAAAGCAAAAGCACGGCGGCCTGAAAGCCGACCTGAGTGTTAAAAGCCAGATCAAAAACCAGAGCGAAAGCAGAGCTGCTTTTCTGTAGGAGCTGGCTTGCCGGCGATGCAGACAACTCGGTGTATCAGGCACACCCAGTTGATGCCATCGCAGGCAAGCCAGCTCCTACATTTGAACCTTGCCCGCTTTAGCTTTTGATTTTGCTTCACCACACTCAAGCCGGCCGGGAGGCCGCTGTGCCCTTGATCTGCTTTTGATCTTG
>NZ_JACAPW010000042.1:406-81853 GCF_013385495.1 Pseudomonas sp. F8002
CGCTGTAAGAGCGGAACCAATATCAGCCATCACCCAAATAACGGATATGTACCCAGCCCCCAGCCCCCAGCAGCCCAACACATTGGCGTATCCTTACCCCTCCACCCCAAGGCCCGATCAAAAATGCTGGTGATATCCAACAACGTGCACCTCCCCGACGCCGAGATCGAGCTGACAGCCATCCGCGCCCAGGGCGCTGGCGGTCAAAACGTCAACAAGGTCTCCAGCGCCGTGCACCTGCGTTTCGACATCCCGGCCTCGTCCCTGCCTGACTTCTACAAGGAACGCCTGCTGGCCCTGCGCGACACCCGCATCACCAGCGAAGGCGTACTGATCCTCAAGGCCCAGCAATACCGAACCCAGGAACAAAACCGCGCCGACGCCCTCGAGCGCCTGGTGGAACTGATCCTCAGCGCCACCAAGGTCGAAAAGAAACGCCGCCCCACCAAACCCACCCTGGGCTCAAAGAAGCGCCGCCTCGAATCCAAGACCAAACGCGGCAGCATCAAGGCCGGCCGCGGCAAGGTTGATTTCTAAGCCGCGTCCCGCTCCTCGCGGTACTTCGGCGCCTGCCGGTACAAATACAGGCTCAACAGCAACCCGCCAAACGCCGCGATCGCCGCAAACAGGAAGATCGAGGCAAACCCGAACCCCGCCGCAATCGCCCCGGCCAACGGCCCGGTGATCCCCAACGACAAATCGATAAACAGCGAATACGCCCCCACCGCCGCACCCCGGCTCGAGGCGGGCACCAGGTTGACCGCCTCCACACCCAAGGCCGGAAACACCAGGGAAAAGCCAAACCCGCTCAACGCCGCACCCGCCAACGCCAAATGAGGATCCGGCGCCAGCCACAGCAGCAGCAGCCCCAGCGTCTCCACCGACAAACAGGCAATCGCTACGCGAAACCCGCCAATGCGGTTGATCAAATTGCCGAACAACAACCGCGCCCCGATAAAGCTGGCACCGAACAGGCTCAGGCACAGCACCGCGTTATCCCAATGCTGGGTCGCGTAATACAAGGTGATGAAGGTGGCGATGGTGCCAAACCCGATCGAGCCCAGCGCCAGCCCGCAGCCGTGAGGCAACACGCGCCCCAGCACATGCATGAACGGCAGGCGCTCGCCCACCACGATCGGCGCGGCGACTTTCGGCCAGGCCAGCAGCAGGCCCAGCACCGCCAGCAGGATGATGCTGACGCCCATGCTCCACAACCCGAAATGACTGACCAGCAACACCCCCAGCGGTGCGCCGATGGCCAGGGCGCCGTAGCTGGCGATGCCGTTCCAGGAGATGACCTTGGCGGTATTCGCCGCGCCCACCCGGCCAATGCCCCAGCCGATGGAACCCGAGCCCACCAGGCTTTCAGCGCTGCCCAGCACCAGGCGGCCAATCAGCAGGCTGGTGAGGCTCAGCGCCGGCAGGTGTGACAGCCACGCCGAGAGCAACATGAACACGCCGCTTAAGCCGCAACCGGCCAGGCCGTACATGACGGCGCGCTTGCTGCCGCGGTTATCGATGATGCGTCCCGCGTAGGGCCGGCTCAGCAGAGTGGCCAGGTATTGCACGCTGATCACAAGGCCCGCGATCACGGCGCCAAAGCCCAGGTCGCTATGCACATAGCCAGGCAACACGGCCAGGGGAATGCCGATATTCAGGTAGCCGATGAAGGTGAACAAAACGATGGAAACGACTTGCAGCGTGACCGCCATGGGGCGCTGGGTATCTGGCATGGGGAGAGGTCCACTGTCGCAGCAGGAAAAGATAGGCTGCTTATGATACCGATGCTGGGCGCGTGCGGGGGCAGCAAAGCAAACTTTTAGCGATCGGCGGGGTTGAGCAGTTGCGTGGTTACCAACGCGGCGAGGGCGTTTTCCTGGGTGCCGAAGCGCTTGAGCAGGAGGGCCTGTTTTTCCGGGGTGAGGCGGTTCCATACGTCGACCATGTGCAAGGCAGTGTCGAGCAGGGCGGTATCGGGGGTGGTGTCGGTCATGGCGGGGCTCACGGTGTTCAGGCGGTGTGGAAAGCGCGCAATGTCACGCTTTCCACACGGTCTGGGTACGGCTCTCAGTCTTCGCTCTTGCGGTCGACCGGTTTTGCCTCTTTGGGCTCGGGCTTGGTGGCACCGGCCTGTTGCGGGGTTGGCTGCTCAGTTTCGTGCAGGCTTGGGAAGGGGAGATTAGGGATTTCGTGCATCGTCGTCGCTCCTCGCAAGATCTGTTTTATCAATCGCAGGTGATTCCGCGCGTTCAAAAAGCCTGTGCAGGATACAGCACTGTAAATGACAGAAAGATTTTATCTCAGAAAATGAACGCGTCTTCATCCCGCCGCGCAAGTGACGTGGCGCCACAGGGGTGTCGATTGTCATCGTACAACATCACCCTTCACGGATTGACATCGTGCTGCGGACTGAATATAACGCTAACAGTTGTATGACGACATATGACGTTACAGTTTTATAGCGCCCGTAATACGGATGCGCTCGGTCGCAGAACGTACGCCTCAAATCTAAAAATAATTAAGGTGAAGCGATGAAAATCAAAGGCATCCGTTGGTGGATGGTCGGGCTGATGACGGTCGGCCTGATTATTAACTACCTGGCCCGCAACACGCTCTCAGTCGCAGCCCCCACGCTGATGACCGACCTGAGCATCTCCACTGAGCAGTATTCCCACATCGTTGTTGCCTGGCAGGTGTGTTACGCCTTGATGCAGCCGATCGCCGGTTATGTGATCGATGCGATCGGTACCAAGATGGGCTTTGCCATCTTCGCCATCTCCTGGTCGGTAGTCTGTGCCCTGGCGGCATTCGCCACCGGTTGGCAGAGCCTGGCAGTGGCCCGTGGCGCACTGGGGCTGACGGAGTCGGCGGGCTTCCCCGGCGGCGTCAAGGCGATTACCGAGTGGTTCCCGGCCAAGGAGCGCTCCGTCGCCATCGGCTGGTTCAACTTTGGTTCGTCGTTTGGTGCGTTGCTGGCGCCGCCACTGGTGGTCTGGGCGATTTTGCACAGCGGCTGGCAGTTGGCATTCCTGATCGTTGGCGGCATCGGCCTGGTGTGGAGCGGGCTGTGGCTGCTGCTGTACAAGCACCCGCGTGACCAGCGCCTGCTGGCCCAGGCCGAGCGTGAGTACATCGAGGCCGGCCAGGAAACCCACCTCAAGGAAGGCGTGCAGAAGAAAGCCAGCTGGAAGCGCATCCTCAAGAGCCGCAACTTTTTCGCCATCGCCTCGGCGCGCATGCTCTCGGAGCCGGCCTGGCAGACGTTCAATGCCTGGATTCCGTTGTACCTGATGACCGAGCGGCACATGAACATCAAGGAAATGGCGCTGTTCGCCTGGCTGCCGTTCCTGGCCGCCGACATTGGCTGTGTGCTGGGTGGCTACCTGAGCCCGTTGTTCCACCGCTACTTCAAGGTCTCGCTGTTCACCTCGCGCAAGCTGGTGATGCTGTTCGGTTGCCTGTGCATGATCGGCCCGGCGTGCATCGGCCTGGTGGACAGTGCCTACACCGCGATTGCCCTGCTGTGTGTCGGCGGTTTCGCCCACCAGACCTTGTCGGGTGCGCTGTTTTCCATCGCCTCGGACTCATTCGGCAAGAATGACGTGGCCACCGCCACCGGTGGCGGGCAGATGTGCGGGTTTATCGGGGCTGCGGCATTTACTGCGGTGTTCGGCGTGCTGGTGACCAAGGTCGGCTACAGCCCGCTGTTTGTGGTGCTGGCGATTTTCGACATCATTGCGGCCATCGTGATCCTGATGGTGGCCCGGGAGATCGTCAAAGATCCGGAGCCAGCCACCCAAACCGGTCACGGCGGCACATTGCTGCCGGTTTAACCCTGGCGTTCCATCGCCGCCTTGTAGAGCGAGTTCTTCGGCTGGGCAAACACCCGCGCCAGCATCGGCTCGAAGAAGCTCAGCGGCAGGGTGTCGTAGGCCGGGTCGAACGCCGCCGCGTCGTATTGCGCGCAGAACTCGATGGTTTGCCGGTACTGCGGGTGGTCGCCAAATTGCTCGCGCAGGTGGCGGTCCATCCCCAGGTGGTGGAAGAAGTAGTAGCCCTGGAAGATCCCGTGCTTCTCCACCATCCACAGATTCTCGGCGCTTACGAACGGCTTGAGGATCGCGGCGGCGATGTCCGGGTGGTTGTAGGAACCGAGGGTGTCGCCGATGTCGTGGAGCAGGGCGCACACCACGTATTCTTCATCCCGGCCATCGTGCCAGGCGCGGCTGGCGGTTTGCAGCGAGTGGGTCAGGCGGTCCACCGGGAAGCCGCCGAAGTCGCCCTCCAGCAGCCGTAGATGCGCCAGGATCCGGCTTGGCAATTGCCGTGCGTAAGCACTGAAATCCTTGGCGATGATCGCCCAGTCTTCCTGGGTACCATCCTGCATATGGGTGAAACGGGCCTGCTGGTTCATCAAAGCCTCTCTTATTGTTCTTCAAGCGTGGGGCTAGAACGGCACCTTGCCCAGAATCATGTCGCGGTACATCACGAAATCCCCCAACAGGCTGTACAGCGGATGCTGGAAGGTCGCCGGGCGATTCTTTTCAAAGAAGAAATGGCCGATCCAGGCAAAGCTGTAGCCGGCTACCGGCAGCGCCAGCAGCAGCCACCACGCACCTTTGCCGATCGCCAACGCGAGAATGAAGATAACGAGGCTGGTGCCGATAAAGTGCAGGCGACGGCACGTACTGTTGCCGTGTTCGCTCAGGTAATACGGGTAGAAATCGGCGAAGCTGTTGAATTGCCTGGCATTTTCCACAGTGGTCGGCCCTCTGGTTATTGTTCTGCCCGACAGATGTTCGGCGGGGAGCTTATTTGAGTCTAGAGTCATCAGTGGTAACAGCCAGTGACAATAGATGCCACTTTAGTATCCTTCGGATTCCTGGCTGTCGTTTCAGCCTTCCTTGTTAAGAAAACGCCATGAGCGAACGAACGACTTCTGCAAGCTGGGCGATGGGGATAGTCAAGGCGCTGGAAATGGACGGCCTGGATTGCCGTGCCTTGTTCAAGCAGCTTGGCCTGGATTACGCCGCGCTGAATGACCCGGATGCACGCTTCCCCCAGGACTCCATGACCCGGCTCTGGCAGCGTGCGGTCGAGCTGTCGGGCAACCCGGCGATTGGCTTGAACATGGGCAAGGTGGTGCGCCCGGCGTCGTTTCATGTGGCCGGCTACGCCTTGATGTCCAGCAATACCCTGGCCGAAGGTTTTATGCGGCTGGTGCGTTACCAGCGAATCATTGCTGAAAGTGCCGACCTGAGTTTCCGCCTGTTGCCCGAAGGTTATGCGCTGATTCTGACGGTGCACGGCGACCACCTGCCGCCTACCCGGCAAAGTGCCGAAGCGTCCCTGGCCAGTGCCCTGGCGTTATGCGGCTGGCTGACCGGGCGCACGTTGCAACCGCGCAAGGTGCTGGTGCAGGGCGATCAGCCAGCGGACCTGGCGCCCTACAAACAAGCCTTCCATGCACCGCTGGTGTTCAACGCGCCCTATGACGCGCTGATCTTCGAACGGGCCGATATGGAGGCGCCGTTGCCCACGGCGAACGAGGCGATGGCGTTGTTGCACGATCGTTTTGCCGGGGAGTACCTGGCGCGGTTTTCCGAGAGCCGGGTGACCCACAAGGCGCGGCAGGTGCTATGCCGATTGCTGCCCCAGGGCGAGCCCAAGCGTGAAGTGGTTGCGCAGACGTTGCACCTGTCCCAGCGCACCTTGCAGCGCCGCTTGCAGGAGGAGGGCACGAGTTTCCAGACCTTGCTCGACGACACCCGCCGCGAACTGGCCGAGCAATACCTGGCGCAGCCGAGCATGACCCTGCTGGAAATTGCCTACCTGTTGGGGTTTGCCGACCCGAGCAACTTCTTTCGTGCGTTCCGCCGCTGGTTCGATGCCACGCCCGGCGAGTACCGGGCGCGGTTGCATGAGCTGCCTGTCAGTGACGCCAAAACGCCGGAATGCACAGCACAAACACCGTAATGATCTCCAGCCGGCCCAGCAGCATGCCGAATGACAGGATCCACTTGGCAGCGTCCGGCAGGGTGGAGAAGTTACCGGCCGGGCCGATGGTTTCCCCCAGGCCCGGGCCCACGCCGGACACGGTACTGGCGGCGCCGGTCAGTGCGGTCATCCAGTCCAGGCCCAGCAGTGACAGGGCCAGGGCGATGGCGCAGATGGTGATGGCGAAGAAAAACGAGAAGGTCAGGATCGACCGCACGATTTCTTCATCGAGGCGATGGCCGTTGTACTTCTGCTTGATCACCGCTCGCGGGTGAATCAACTGGTTCAAGTTGGCCTTGAGCAGGATGTAGGCGACCTGGAAACGGAAGATCTTGATCCCGCCAGCCGTGGAGCCGGAGCAACCGCCCACAAAGCCCAGATAGAAGAACAGCATCAGCGAGAAATTGCCCCAGATGCTGTAGTCCCCCAGCGCAAAACCTGTGGTAGTGACTACCGAAGTGACGTTTACCGCCACGTGGCGCAGCGCCTCCAGCCAATGCAGATTGGTGGTCCACCAATACCAGGTGCCGAGCACCAGCCAGGTCACCACCAGCAAACCGAGCATGCCCTGCACCTGCTGATCCTTGATCAGTGCCCGGCGGTTGCCACGCATCGTGGCCACATACAGGGTGAACGGCAGGCTGCCCATGATCATCACCACCACGGCCACCCAGTGCACCGCCGGCTGTTTCCAGTGGGCCAGGGATTCATCGGAGGTGGAGAACCCTCCGGTGGAAATCGCCGACATCGCATGGTTGATCGCATCGAACAGCCCCATCCCGGCCCACCAGAACGCCAGGCTGCCGAGGATGGTGATGCCCACGTACGCCGCCACGATCAGGCGCGCCACCATGTGTGAGCGGGGCATGACCTTTTCCGAGCGGTCGGAGGATTCGGTCTGGAACAGGCGCATGCCACCGATGCGCAGCAGCGGCAGGATCGCGACCGCCATGCCGATAAAGCCGATGCCGCCGAGCCAGTGCAGCAGCGAGCGCCAGATGAGGATGCCCGGGGACATGGTGTCCAGGCCGCTGAGCACCGTGGAACCGGTGGCGGTGATACCGGACATGCTTTCGAAGAACGAGTCGGTGTAGCTGATGTGCTGGGTCAGCAGGAACGGCAGTGCGGCGAAGATGCACACCACCAGCCAGCTGGAGACGGTCAGCAGGTACATGTCCCGCGGGCGCAGGTGCACGTGTTCCGGGCGGCCGGGGATGACCAGCGCCAAGCCCGCGATAAAGGTAATCAGGCTGGCCCAGAGGAACGACGGCAGGTCGCTGGTGCGTTCAAAAAACACCAGGGTCGCCATGGGGATGACCATGGCGATCGCCAGGGTGATCAGGAAGATGCCGATAATGAAACCGATTATCCGTAAGGTCGGCAACGCCATGAGGTCCGCTCGGGGTGACAGGAAAGGCGCCATTCTACCTGCGGTGCAGGGCAAGTAAACCGGGGGGGCGTTGGAGACGTGGCAGATCAAGTGTGGGAGCGGGCTTGCTCGCGAAAGCGGTGTATCAGTCAACGGATGCATTGGCTGACCCACCGCTTTCGCGAGCAAGCCCGCTCCCACAGGAGATTTGTGCTGGTTGATGGAGCTTGGAGGGCAGGCACAAAAAAGGCGACCCGAAGGTCGCCTCATTCAACGCGGCACTGATCAGAACTCGTGATCAGCGTTATCCGGGTTCAAGTCACTGATGCCCAGCTTGCCAGCAGCCTGTTCGATCGAACCGGTCTGCTTCACCAATGCGGCGATGGCGTCACGTACGATCTGGTTGCCTTTGTCGTTACCGGCAGCAATCAACTGGTCGTAGTGTTCGCCGTTGTTGGCGTGGTCCACCATCACCTGGATCTTCGCTTCGGTGGAGGCCAGGTCAGCCTTCAACGCTTCATCGGCCGCCGGGTCGGCCTTGGCCACCAGGGAAGACAGGCTGGCGCCGGTCATCTTGGTACCGTCGGTGCGGGTGTATTCACCCAGGTAAACGTTACGAATACCCTTGGCGTCGTAGAAGTGCGAGTTGTGGGTGTTGTCGCTGAAGCAGTCCTGTTCGTCTTCCGGCGAGTTGGCTTCCAGGGAAACCTTCATGCGCTCACCGGCCAGCTCGCCCAGGGACAGGCTACCCATGCCGAACAGCATCTTGCGCAGGCCATCGGTCGCAGGTTCTGCTTCCAGCGTGGCGCGGTAGTTGTCTTCGACGTTGGGCTTCCAGTTGCCGACCATTTCTTCCAGGTCGCTGACCAGCAGTTGAGTCACGGCGCGCAGGTAGGTGCGGCGGCGCTCGTTGTGGCCGCCAGTGGCGCCATCACCGGTCATGTAGTCCGACGCTGGACGGTTGCCGGCGCCCGGGCCGGTGCCGTTCAGGTCCTGGCCCCAGAGCAGGAATTCAATTGCGTGGTAGCCGGTGGCTACGTTGGCTTCGGAACCGCCCAGCTCATTCAGGCTGGCGAGTTTTTCCGGGGTGATGTCTTTGACATCGACCTTGTCTTCGCCGACCTGGATCTCGTTGTTGGCGATGATGTTGGCGGTGGCGCCAGGGTTGCCCAGGGCGTGTTCGTAGGTCTTGTCGACGTAGTCGATCAGGCCTTCGTCCAGGGGCCAGGCGTTCACCTGGCCTTCCCAGTCGTCAATGATGGTGTTGCCGAAGCGGAACACTTCACTCTGCAGGTACGGCACGCGCGAGGCGATCCAGGCGGTACGGGCCGCTTTCAGGGTGTCGTCGTTCGGGTTGGCAAGGAAAGTGTCGATCGCGGTTTGCAGGGTTTTCGCGGTGGACTCGGCATCGCTGTACACCGCGAACACCATGTCAGCGTAATGCGCGACCACGGCCTTGGCGGCGGCCTCGTCTACCTGGCCTGCCGGAGCAGCCGCCGGGGCGGTGGTGCTGGCGGCGGCCGGAGCTTGAGGCGCGGCGGCCTTGTCTTTGCCTTCACCGCAACCGGCGAGCGAAATGGCAATGGCGAGAAGGCTGGCGGTGGCCAGGGGCATACGAATCATGGCGAACATCCTGCTTCGGTTGTTGATGGGGCACGCGGGGGGCGCGCAAAACTGCGACATAATGCGAAAGATTTGCATTTTGTGTAAAGCGTTATAAGCAGGAAATATTTAGTATCGATTTGCCGGCCGCCGGTACGGGTGCTCCCGATGGCCGGCATTGCTTTAGAGGATGGCGGCGTTATTGCGCTGGGCCTGTTTCAAGTAGGCCGCCAACTCCCGTGCCGGCAGGGGTTTGCTGTAGTGATAGCCCTGACCTTCGTGGCAACCCTCGGAGATGATGTAGGCCTCCTGTTCGGCGGTCTCCACACCTTCGGCGATCACCTGCATGCCAAGGCTTTTGCCGAGCTGGATGATCGCCCGCACGATGGTCGCATCGTCGTCGTCATCCAGCAGGTCCTGGACGAAGCTCTTGTCGATCTTGATCTTGTCCAGCGGCAGGCTTTTCAGGTAGCTCAGGGATGAATAGCCGGTGCCGAAGTCATCAATCGCAATCAGTGCCCCGGAGCGGCGCAGGCTCAGCAGGTGCTGGGCGGCGGTGCTGATGTCTTCCATCAGGCCGGTCTCGGTGACTTCCAGCTCCAGGCTGCGGGGCGGCAGGCGGTAGATTTGCAGCAGGTTGTTGACCACCCGTGGCAGCTCGGCGTGGTGCAACTGCACGGTCGACAGGTTGACCGCCATGCGTAGCTCGGTGAAGCCCAGGTCATGCCATTCCCGCAGTTGCCGACACGCCTGGTCCAGCACCCATTCGCCGATGGCAATGATGGTGCCGTTCTGTTCCGCCAGCGGGATAAACAGGTCGGGCGGCACCAGGCCGTGCTCGGGGTGCTGCCAGCGGATCAACGCCTCGACACCCACCACACGGTGGTCGAGATAGCTGATCTGCGGCTGGTACACCAGGTGAAACTGCTCGCGGCTCAAGGCGTCGCGCAGATCCTTTTCCAGCTCGCGGCGGCGGCGCATTTCGCTGTCGACGCTGGCGATATAGAACTGGTAGCGGTTGCGCGAGCGGCTCTTGGCCAGGGTCATGGTCTGTTCGGCTTTTTGCAGCAGCTTCTCGGTGCTGTCGCCGTCTTCCGGGAACAGGGTAATGCCGATGGTGGCACGCAGGCGGATCTGTTCGTGATCGAGGGCGAATTCGGCTTCCAGGTCGTCGAGGATGCTTTGTGCCAATTCGGCGGCTTCGTAGGGCTGCTCGATATCGGCCTGCACCAGGGCGAACTGGTCGCCGCCGAGGCGGGCGAGGGCGCCAAGGCGGCCGCTGTGGGCGCGCAGGCGGTCGGCCAGGGCCAGCAGCAACTGGTCGCCGGCCTGGTAGGTGAACTGCTCGTTGACGCTTTTGAAGTCATCCAGCCCCACGCACAACACCGCGACCCGACGTTGCCGGCGGCCGGCGTCGATCAGGATCTTGTCCAGTTGCTCCTGCAGTTTCTGGCGGTTCGGCAAACCGGTCAGGAAGTCGTACTGGGCCATGCGCAGCAGGCTGTTTTCCGCCTCATGGCGCAAGTGCGTATTGCGCTCGATGGATTCGAGCAACTGGTTGGCAGTGTTGATCCAGAGCCCCAGCTCGTTTTTCTCGTGGCCCTTGAGCTGCGGGATCTTGTGCTCGCTGGGGCGGTCGGGGTTGATCGAACTCAGGTGCTCGATGATGCGCGACAGCGGCTTGGTCAGCAGCCAGTGATAGACCAGGTATAACACCAGCCCCATGGCCAGCGCCCGCAGCACCCCGGAGATGAAAATGATCACCGAACTGACAAGAAACCCTTTGCCATAGGTGGCGGTGTCGAGGGTGATGCTCAGGTCGCCGTAGTACTCGCTGTAAGGCCCGCGCCCCACCAGCGGCGTGGTGAAGGTGCGCTCCTGGCCCAGGATCAGGTCGGTCAGCCAGCGGCTCGGGGATTGTTGCAGGTCGCGGGTTTTTTCCGCGAGCATGGTTTCGTTGGGGTGGCCGATGGAGGCCATGCGCACGGCATCATCCTGGAACAGGCCTTCGATGACCTGCATGCCCATCTCCCGGTCCAGGCTGTAGACGGCCTGGGTCGAGGGGTCGCGAAACATGTCGAGGATGCGCTGGGCATCACCGGCCACGGCCTGGCGCGTCTTGTACGCATCAAAGACGATCTGCGCCGCGCTCAGTACCACGCCCACGGCCAATGCCGAAAGCAGTACCACCCGTAGCAACTTCACCGACAAGCTGTTTTTGAGTTCCAGCTTCAAAGGGTTATTCCTTGTTCCATGCGGGTAGCCTCAATATGCCATGAGTATTGGCAATCCCGTGAGGGCAGTCAAAGGGACATTGCGGCTTGCGGTGGTTTGGGGCGTTGAGGCGATGGCCTTGCTCGGAAATCGAGGGGCCGGAAGGGGGACGGTCAGGGCAGAAGGGCCGTCAAACGGGAGGCGGAGTTATTTCCGCCTCCCCTCTGGCGTCACACCAGTATTCTGGCAGCGTTCAGGGCAGGCATGACGATCCTCGAGGCCGTGTTTATTGCACTGCCTGAGCCTGGAACAATTGTGTCCGAGACCTGAGCGACCTTTGAAAGGACTATCGGCGCGATGGCGCGCGCTGCCGCAAAGCCTAGCCCTAGTGCCGCGGTTCCTGCGATTACTGACATGGATAACCTCTCTGAGCATTCAATAAGAAGGAAATTCTTCTCATCGCCTGCGTGGCCATTTCCTGCCATTGAGTTCCATTGGTCTTCGCCTGTTGTTCCGGTTATGCACCGCCCACAAAAAAGCCCGGCAATCGCCGGGCTCTTTCTACTGCAAGCAGTACTTAAGCGGTGAAGGTCTTGCCTTCGAACTGCTCAGCCACGAACTTCCAGTTGACCAGGTTCCAGAACGCTTCCACATACTTTGGACGCACGTTGCGGTAGTCGATGTAGTAGGCGTGTTCCCAGACGTCGCAGGTCAGCAGCGGGGTGTCGCCGCTGGTCAGCGGGTTGCCGGCGCCGATGGTGCTGGCCAGTGCCAGGGAACCGTCAGCCTTTTTCACCAGCCAACCCCAACCGGAACCGAAGGTGCCGACGGAAGTCTTGGTGAACTCTTCCTTGAACTTGTCGAACGAACCGAAGGCAGCGTTGATCGCCTCAGCCAGTGCGCCGGTAGGTTGGCCGCCGGCGTTTGGTGCCAGGCAGTTCCAGTAGAAAGTGTGGTTCCAGACCTGAGCGGCGTTGTTGAAGATGCCGCCCGAAGAAGACTTGACGATTTCTTCCAGGGTCTTGCCTTCGAACTCGGTGCCAGGCACCAGGTTGTTCAGGTTCACGACATAGGTGTTGTGGTGCTTGTCGTGGTGGTATTCCAAGGTTTCCTTGGAAATGTGCGGCTGCAGGGCATCGTGTGCGTAGGGCAGCGGCGGCAATTCGAAAGCCATGATGATTCTCCTAATCAGGTCAGTTGCGGTGAGCGCAAGGCCGATCACGGGCGGCCAAACAAGCGCCGGGGAGTTTGTACTCTTTGCGGCGCAGGGGCTGGATCATAGCACCGGGGGTGCGGCAAAACCACGCAACAACTGTGTGGGATAGAGGTTCCAGAGCGTTTTGGAATATCTACGCTGCGCTGATTAATTGATAGGCCACGCTGAACATCATGGTGGCTACCAGCAGGTCCAGAATCCGCCAGGTGGCAGGGCGCGCCAGCCACGGTGCCAGCCATGCGGCGCCCAGGGCCAGGGTCATGAACCACAGGAATGAAGCACTGGCGGCGCCGGCCACGTAGGCGCCCGGTTCAGTTTGCTGGGCGCCGAGGGAGCCGATCAACAAGACGGTGTCCAGGTACACGTGGGGGTTGAGCAAGGTCACTGCCAGGGCGCTGAGCATCACCGCCTTCAATGAGCGCACCTTGAGATTCTCGCCCTGGCCCAGGCTCTGCTTTGAGCAGGCCCGGCGCAAGGCAAGGGTGCCGTACCAGAGCAGGAACGCCGCGCCACCCCAGCGGGCAACCGCCAGCAATACCGGGTTATGCGCCAGCACAGTGGCCAGGCCGAATACGCCGGCGGCCACCAGGATCGCGTCGCACACCACGCACAATGCCGCCACGGGCAGGTGATGTTCGCGCCGCAGGCTCTGCGCCAGCACAAACGCGTTCTGGGTGCCGATCGCCATGATCAAACCAAAGGCCACCAACAGGCCGTTCATATAGCTTTGCCACATAGGATTTACTCCGCGCCCGCCGCCAATTGCCGCAGCACCGTCATGGCGCGCTCGGCATCGGCGCGCCCGACAAACAGGTGGTCGTGGTAGTAGCCGGCAATCACGTTGCAACTGATCCCGGCCTGGCCCAGGGCCGTGGCGAACGCGGCGGTCAGGCCGACGGCTTCCAGGGCCGAATGCACGTTGAGGGTGATCCACGCCGCTACGTATTCGAAAGCCAGTCCGGCCCGTTCGGCCTGCTGGCGCTCGACGATCAGCGTCAGGCCTTCCTGCTCGCGGAAGCTGCCGATCACGTCGCAACCTTCGGGGATACGGCTGTCGGCCAGGGTGCAGAACACGTAGTCGCCGTCGTTGAGCTGTGGGCTCATGCTGCGCAGCAGGGTTGCCAGGGCGGTTTCGCCAGCCATGTGGAAGGTCCTTGAATAAGAAGAAGCGATGCTGGCTATTCTCCTGTCCAAGGCTGTATAAGAAAAACCAATATTGCTGATCGCTCATTAGGAAAACTGATGTTCGACTATAAATTGCTTTCCGCCCTGGCGGCGGTGGTGGAACAGGCCGGCTTCGAGCGCGGCGCGCAGGTATTGGGAATTTCCCAGTCGGCGATTTCCCAGCGCATCAAGCTGTTGGAGGCGCGAATCGGCCAGCCGGTGCTGGTACGTGCCACGCCGCCGACGCCCACCGAGATCGGCCGCCGCCTGCTCAACCACGTGCAACAGGTACGATTGCTGGAGCGCGACCTGCAAAGCCAGGTGCCCGCGCTGGATGAAGAGGGCATGCCCGAGCGCCTGCGCATCGCCTTGAATGCCGACAGCCTGGCCACGTGGTGGGCCGAGGCGGTGAGCGACTTCTGCGCCGAGCAGCATTTGCTGTTGGACCTGGTGGTAGAAGACCAGACCGTCGGCCTCAAGCGCATGCGCGCCGGCGAAGTGGCAGCCTGTATTTGCGCCAGCGAACGCCCGGTGGCCGGTGCCCGCAGCCTGTTGCTCGGCGCGATGCGGTATCGGGCGCTGGCCAGCCCGGCGTTTGTCGCCCGGCACTTTCCCGAGGGCGTG
The DNA here is from genome assembly GCF_013385495.1 of Pseudomonas sp. F8002. Lineage (NCBI taxonomy): Bacteria > Pseudomonadati > Pseudomonadota > Gammaproteobacteria > Pseudomonadales > Pseudomonadaceae > Pseudomonas > Pseudomonas sp. F8002. Next base: position 14,593 of record NZ_JACAPW010000042.1, read on the forward strand.
CGGGCCGATCAACTGGCTCGCACGCCGGCGCTGGTGTTCGGCCCGGATGATTTCCTGCAGCATCGCTACCTGGCGTCCCTGGGCGTCGACGGTGGTTTCGAACACCATCTATGCCCCTCGTCCGAAGGTTTTATTCGCCTGACGGAAGCCGGATTGGGCTGGGGCCTGGTGCCCGAACTGCAGGTGCGCGACCAACTGGAAAAGGGCGTGTTGGTGGAGTTATTGCCAGATAAGCCGATCGATGTGCCGCTGTACTGGCATCATTGGCGCAGTGGTGGACAATTGCTGGGCCTGCTGACGGATCATCTGGCACACACAACGGGGCAATGGTTGGTGCCGTTGGCGTGATGGCCAGCGTCAAGGCAACAGCGATGAAAAACGAAAGAATGCGGAGTAAGTCATGAAAATTCTGGTCACCGGCGCAAGCGGCTTCATTGGCGGGCGCTTTGCGCGTTTCGCCCTGGAGCAGGGCCTGGACGTGCGGGTCAACGGGCGGCGGGCCGAAGGTGTGGAGCACCTGGTACGGCGCGGCGCCGAGTTTATCCAGGGTGATTTGAATGATCCGGACCTGGTGCGCGAGCTGTGCCGCGACGTCGAGGCCGTGGTGCATTGCGCCGGGGCCGTGGGGCTATGGGGGCGTTATCAGGACTTCCACCAGGGCAATGTGCTGGTTACCGAAAACGTGGTGGAGGCCTGCCTCAAGCAGCGGGTCGGGCGCCTGGTGCACCTGTCTTCGCCGTCGATCTACTTCGACGGTCGTGACCACCTGGGCTTGACCGAAGAACAGGTGCCCAAGCGTTTCAAGCATCCGTATGCAGCCACCAAATACCTGGCGGAGCAAAAGGTGTTTGGCGCCCAGGAGTTTGGCCTCGAAGTGCTGGCCCTGCGCCCGCGCTTTGTCACGGGGGCCGGCGACATGAGCATCTTCCCGCGCCTGTTGAAGATGCAGCGCAAGAACCGCCTGGCGATTGTCGGCGATGGCCTGAACAAGGTCGATTTCACCAGCGTGCACAACCTCAATGAAGCCCTGCTCAGCAGTTTGCTGGCGACGGGCTCGGCGTTGGGCAAGGTCTACAACATCAGCAACGGCGCCCCGGTGCCGGTGTGGGATGTGGTGAACTACGTGATGCGACAGATGGACATGCCTCAGGTCACCCGTTATCGGTCCTACGGCTTGTCTTACAGCGTTGCGGCGCTCAATGAAGCCTTCTGTGCCATGTGGCCAGGGCGCCCGGAACCGTCTTTGTCACGGCTGGGCATGCAGGTGATGAACAAAGATTTCACCCTCGACATCACCCGCGCACGGCATTATCTCGACTACCAGCCCAAGGTCAGCCTGTGGGCGGCCCTCGACGAGTTCTGCAGTTGGTGGAAGGCCCAGGACGTGGGACTTAAATAACCGGCAACACACCGGGAACCGATTTTGCGAACCCGGGTCGATCAGTGCGGCAGGTCGGGGGTTTATACTCCGACGCCTGGCTATCCATATGCCACCTCAAAGGATTTAAGGTTGATTCATGCGTAACGATGCTAACGACGACTTCGACAACGTTCCCAGCCTGCGGGCCGACACCTCGGACGACGATGATTTCGAGCCCACGCCGGCTACCTCCGTGCGCTCCCGGCCTGCGCCGGTTGTCAAGGTCAAGAGCGCCAGTACCGGGCCGCTGTGGGCATTGGTCGGTGCGCTGCTGTTCGCCTTCGCCGGCCTTGCCTGGTGGAGCTTCCAGCAGATTTCCCTGATGGGCCAGCAACTGGTGGCGACTCAGGAAAGCTTCGCGCGCATCAGCGAGGAAGCGGCGGGGCGCCTGCAGGATATTTCCGGCAAGGTGGTGGCCAGCGAAGCCAATGTGAATAATGGCAGCGAGGCCCTGAAACTGCAGATCAAGCAGCTGGAGACCCAGTTGCTGGAGCAGGGCAAGCAGCAGATGGGCGTGGCCGGCCAGGCGACTGACCTGGACAAGCGCCTGGAGCAGATGACCGCCAGCACGACCCAACTGTCCAGTGCCAACGCGCAATTGCAGGGCCAGGTCCAGGCGCTGACGGAGGCGGTGGCTACCCTCAAGTCCCGGGACGCCGAGTTCAAGGACCTCTCCGCCGACGTCGCAGCCCTGAAAAAACAGGGCAACCCCACGGCCGCCATCGCCCGCCTGGAGCAGGACCTTGTGGTCCTCAAGAGCGAACTGGACAACCGCGCCGCGGCTTCCGACGGTCCGTCCACCAAGGAGTTCGACGTGTTCCGCATCCAGACCACGCGTAACGTCACTGCCTTGCAAAGCCAGGTGCAGAACCTGCAGCAGCAGATCAACCAGCCGGCCCGGATCACCCCTCTCGGGCAGCAGTGATGTGAGGGCCTGCAGGCGTCATTACACATGACGCCTGCAGGCCCTGGCACAATCATTGTCACCAATCGGTGACATTTCCCGTCTCCTTCGTTACTTGCCCTCGCGCCGCCCTTGTTTAGACTCCCGTCATCCCGCACATAATAAAAAGGGCTAATCATGACCACGCAACCACTGCCTGCCAGTAGTTGGCTGAACGCACCTGCCCATCACGCCTGGCTTGCCACTGAAGGCCAGCGCCTGCTGTCATTCGCCAAGGCTTCCAGGCTGCCTGACGGCTTCGGCAACCTCGACGATCAAGGCGTCCTGCCGCCCGATGCCGTCGCCGAAACCATGAACACCGCCCGTATGACCCATAGCTTTGCCATGGCCCATGGCCTGGGCCTGCCAGGTTATGCCGATCTGGTGGAACACGGCGTCGTGGCCCTCAGCGGCCCGCTGCGCGATGCCCGGCACGGCGGTTGGTTCGCCACGCCCGACGCCCGCGACGGCAACACCGGCAAGGCCGCCTACCTGCACGCCTTTGTCGCCCTGGCCGCCAGCTCCGCAGTAGTGGCCGGCGCTCCCGGCGCGCAAACCTTGCTCAACGACGCGATCCATATCATCGACCAGTATTTCTGGAGCGAAGAGGAGGGCGCGATGCTCGAGTCCTTTGCCCAGGACTGGAGCGGGGTAGAAGCCTATCGCGGCGCCAACAGCAACATGCACGCCACTGAAGCCTTCCTGGCCCTGGCCGATGTCACCGGTGAAACCCGCTGGCTGGACCGGGCACTGCGCATCGTCGAGCGGATTATTCATACCCATGCGGCGCAAAACCGGGACATGGTGATCGAGCATTTCGACAGCCATTGGCAACCCCTGCGTGGTTACAACGAAGACAACCCGGCCGATGGTTTTCGTCCCTACGGCATCACCCCCGGCCACGGCTTCGAATGGGCGCGACTGGTGTTGCACCTTGAGGCTGCGCGCCTGGATGCCGGGCTCGTCACCCCTGAGTGGCTAGTGACCGACGCCAAGGGCCTGTTCGCCAGCGCCTGTGAATACGCCTGGGCCGTCGACGGCGCCCCCGGCATTGTCTACACCCTCGACTGGAGCCAGCGCCCCGTGGTGCGCGAGCGCCTGCACTGGACCCATTGCGAAGCCAGTGCCGCTGCCCAGGCGCTGCTCAAGCGCACCGGCGAGCTGCATTACGAAACCTGGTACCGGCGCTTCTGGGAGTTCTGTGAAACCCGTTTCATTGACCGCACCCACGGCAGCTGGCACCACGAACTGAGCCCGAAAAACCAGCCCAGCGCGAAAATCTGGGGTGGCAAACCGGACCTCTACCACGCCTGGCAGTCTGTCTTGCTGCCGGGGCTACCCTTGTCACCGAGCATGGCCAGTGCCGTGGCCACCGGGCGCTATGTCACCAAGTGGTGACATTTTGGCGTCCCTTTGTTACCTGCACCTGAAAAATCCCTGTTTAAACTCGTTTGCAGCGCAAGCACCGACTTGCATGCATAACAACAAGAAAAAAGGTACTCAGATGAAAGCGATCAGTCGCCTCGCCGTAGCTATTTCCGTTGCCTCGTTGTTTCCCCTCAGTGCTTTTGCCGCCGACTCGAAAGGGACGGTTGAAGTTGTGCATTGGTGGACCTCGGGTGGCGAGAAAGCGGCAGTAGATGTCCTGAAGGCCCAAGTTGAAAAAGACGGTTTCACCTGGAAAGACGGTGCCGTCGCCGGCGGTGGCGGTTCCACTGCCATGACCGTACTGAAAAGCCGCGCCGTTGCTGGCAACCCGCCAGGCATGGCCCAGATCAAAGGCCCCGACATCCAGGAATGGGCGTCCACCGGGCTGCTCGACACCGACGTCCTGAAGGAACCCGCCAAAGAAGAGAAGTGGGACAGCCTGCTGGACAAGAAAGTCTCCGATACCGTGAAGTACGAAGGTAACTACGTGGCCGTGCCGGTGAACATTCACCGCGTCAACTGGCTGTGGATCAACCCGGAAGTGTTCAAGAAAGCCGGTATCGAAAAACCGCCTACCACCCTCGAAGAATTCTACGCCGCTGGCGACAAGCTGAAAAAAGCCGGCTTCATTGCGCTCGCCCACGGTGGCCAGCCTTGGCAGGACAGCACCGTCTTCGAAGCGGTCGTGCTCTCGGTCATGGGGGCTGACGGTTACAAGAAAGCCCTGGTCGACCTCGACGAAAAAGCCCTGACCGGCCCTGAAATGATCAAGTCCCTGACCGAGCTGAAGAAAGTCGCGACCTACATGGACGCCGACGGCAAGGGCCAGGACTGGAACCTGGAAGCCGCCAAGGTCATCAATGGCAAGGCCGGCATGCAGATCATGGGTGACTGGGCCAAGAGTGAATGGACCGCCGCCAAGAAAGTCGCCGGCAAAGACTACGAGTGCGTAGCCTTCCCGGGCACCGACAAGGCGTTCACCTATAACATCGACTCCCTCGCTGCGTTCAAGCAGAAAGACAAGGGCACTGCTGCCGGCCAGCAGGACATCGCCAAGGTCGTGCTGAGCGAAAACTTCCAGAAAGTCTTCAGCATCAACAAAGGCTCGATCCCGGTTCGTATCGACATGTTGCAAGACATGGGCAAATACGGCTTCGACTCCTGCGCCCAGACTGCTGCCAAGGACTTCCTGGCGGATGCCAAGACTGGCGGCCTGCAACCAAGCATGGCCCACAACATGGCAACCACGCTGGCGGTACAAGGCGCGTTCTTTGATGTCGTGACCAACTACATCAATGACCCGAAAGCTGATCCTGCCGATACCGCGAAGAAACTCGCGGCAGCGATCAAGTCTGCCAAGTAACGGTTAGCACTGAATGGCCTTGTGGGGGGACCCCTAACCCCCACAAGGCATGTTCCTGTAGTCCTTTTTCCCTGTACTGGATTTTCCCATGAGTTCTGTTGCTGTGTTCAGCAAAGCCTCGCCGTTCGATGCACTGCAGCGCTGGCTACCCAAACTGGTGCTGGCGCCGAGCATGTTCATCGTTCTGGTGGGCTTCTATGGCTACATCCTGTGGACGTTCGTGCTGTCGTTCACTAACTCGACTTTCCTGCCGACCTACAAGTTCGTAGGCCTGGCGCAATACGTGCGCTTGTTCGACAACGACCGCTGGTGGGTCGCGAGCAAGAACCTCGCGGTGTTCGGTGGCATGTTCATCGGCATCACCCTGGTGATCGGCGTGACCCTGGCGATTTTCCTCGACCAGAAAATCCGTCGCGAAGGTTTTATCCGCACCATTTACCTGTACCCGATGGCGCTCTCGATGATCGTCACCGGTACCGCCTGGAAATGGCTGCTCAACCCGGGCATGGGCCTGGACAAACTGCTGCGTGACTGGGGCTGGGAAGGCTTCCGCCTGGACTGGCTGATCGACCCGGACCGTGTGGTGTATTGCCTGGTGATCGCTGCTGTATGGCAAGCCTCGGGCTTCATCATGGCGATGTTCCTTGCCGGCCTGCGCGGTGTTGATCAATCGATCATCCGTGCCGCGCAGATCGACGGCGCGAGCATGCCGCGCATCTACTGGAAAGTGGTGCTGCCAAGCCTGCGCCCGGTGTTCTTCAGTGCAGTAATGATCCTGGCGCACATCGCGATCAAGAGCTTCGACCTGGTGGCGGCCATGACGGCGGGTGGTCCGGGTTACTCCTCCGACCTGCCGGCGATGTTCATGTACTCCTTCACCTTCAGCCGCGGCCAGATGGGCATGGGTTCGGCCAGTGCGATTCTGATGCTCGGTGCGATTCTCGCGATCATCGTGCCTTACCTGTACTCCGAGCTGAGGACCAAGCGCAATGACTAGTCTTGCTGGCAAACCTGCCATCAGCCTGAGCCGCGTCGCGATCTACGCGGTGCTGATTCTCGCTGTCCTGCTGTACCTGGTGCCGTTGGTGGTCATGTTGCTCACCAGCTTCAAGACCCCGGAAGACATCAGCACCGGCAACCTGCTGAGCTGGCCCACCGTGATCACCGGCATTGGCTGGGTGAAAGCCTGGGCCACGGTTGACGGCTACTTCTGGAACTCGATCAAGATCACCGTTCCGGCGGTACTGATCTCCACCGCCATCGGTGCGTTGAACGGCTATGTGCTGTCGATGTGGCGCTTCCGTGGTTCGCAGTTGTTCTTCGGCCTGTTGCTGTTCGGCTGCTTCCTGCCGTTCCAGACCGTGCTGCTGCCAGCCTCGTTCACCCTCGGCAAGATGGGCCTGGCGAGTACCACCACGGGCCTGGTGTTCGTGCACATCGTCTACGGACTGGCGTTTACTACACTGTTCTTCCGTAACTACTACGTCAGCATTCCCGATGCACTGGTGAAGGCGGCTCGCCTGGATGGCGCGGGGTTCTTCACGATCTTCCGCCTGATCATCCTGCCGATGTCGACACCCATCATCATGGTGTGCCTGATCTGGCAGTTCACGCAGATCTGGAACGACTTCCTGTTCGGCGTGGTGTTCTCCAGCGGTGATTCGCAGCCCATCACGGTGGCGCTGAACAACCTGGTCAACACCAGTACCGGGGTCAAGGAATATAACGTTGATATGGCGGCGGCGATGATCGCCGGGCTGCCGACCCTGCTGGTCTATGTGGTCGCAGGCAAGTATTTCGTGCGCGGCCTGACGGCCGGCGCGGTCAAGGGGTAATCATGGCAACGCTCGAACTTCGTAACGTAAACAAGACCTACGGTACCGGCCTGCCGGACACCCTGAAGAACATCGAACTGTCGATCAAGGAAGGTGAGTTCCTGATCCTGGTCGGCCCTTCGGGTTGCGGTAAGTCGACCCTGATGAACTGCATTGCCGGCCTGGAAAACATCACCGGTGGCGCGATCATGATCGGCGACCAGGACGTCAGCGGCATGAGCCCCAAGGATCGTGACATCGCCATGGTGTTCCAGTCCTACGCGCTGTACCCGACCATGAGCGTGCGCGAGAACATCGAATTCGGCCTGAAGATTCGCAAGATGCCCCAGGCGGCGATCGATGAAGAAGTGGCGCGAGTGGCCAAGCTGCTGCAGATCGAGCACCTGCTCAATCGCAAGCCGGGCCAGCTTTCCGGTGGCCAGCAACAGCGTGTGGCCATGGGCCGGGCACTGGCGCGTCGCCCGAAGATCTACCTGTTCGACGAACCGCTGTCCAACCTCGACGCCAAGCTGCGGGTCGAGATGCGTACCGAAATGAAACTGATGCACCAGCGTCTGAAAACCACCACCGTCTACGTCACCCACGATCAGATCGAAGCGATGACCCTGGGCGACAAAGTGGCGGTCATGAAGGACGGCATCATCCAGCAGTTCGGCACGCCGAAAGAGATCTACAACGACCCGGCCAATCTGTTCGTGGCGAGCTTCATCGGTTCGCCGCCGATGAACTTCATTCCACTGCGCCTGCAACGCAAGGACGGCCGCCTGGTGGCGCTGCTGGACAGCGGCCAGGCCCGCTGTGAATTGCCATTGAACATGAACGATGCCGGTCTTGAAGACCGCGAAGTGATCCTGGGCCTGCGCCCGGAGCAGATCGTGCTGGCCGCCGCCGAAGCCACCGGCGCGCCGACCATTCGGGCCGAGGTGCAAGTCACCGAGCCGACCGGTCCGGACACCCTGGTGTTCGTGCAAATCAATGACACCAAGGTCTGCTGCCGCCTGGCGCCCGATGTGGCGCCGCAAGTGGGCGAGACCCTGACCTTGCAGTTCGACCCGGCCAAGGTGTTGCTGTTCGACGCCAAGACCGGCGAGCGCCTGGGCACTGCCACCTCGTTGCCGGCACAGGATCGTGCGGACAACGTTGCTCAATTCAAGGGACGCTGAAGTTTCAAATGATGTGTAGGGGCTTTTGTGAGAGTCCTGCTCTCACAAAGAAGTAAACCGCGTTAGATAAAAACAGTTAATAACAATAAAGACGAGGATGTAGGGATGAAAAAGCACCACAACAACACCCGGCTGATCTGCCAACTGTCAGCAGCAGCCGCCCTGGTACTGTCCGCCAATGCGATGGCGGACGACGCGTTCAGCGCCGATTCCAAGTGGATGACCGGCGATTGGGGCGGCGAGCGTACCAAGCTGATCGAGCAAGGTATCGACATCAAGGCGGATTACGTCGGTGAAGTCGGTGGCAACCTCAGCGGTGGCTACAACAACGACAAGACTGCCCGTTACGCTGACCAGTTCGGTCTGGGCGTGGCACTGGACCTGCAAAAGCTGTGGGGCTGGGACAACACCCAGGCCAAGATCCAGTTGACCAATCGTAATGGCGCAAACATTTCCAACGACCGTATTGGTGACCCGCGTGCCGGCACCTTGAGCTCGTCTCAGGAAGTCGACGGCCGAGGCCACATGGTGCGTCTGACCCAGTTCTGGATTCAGCACCAGATGTTCGACAACAAGCTGGACGTGAAACTCGGTTACTTCGGTGAAGGCGAAGACTTCAACACCTTCCCGTGCGACTTCCAGAACCTGTCGTTCTGTGGCTCGCAGGTCGGTAACTATGTAAACACCTGGTACAACTGGCCCGTCAGCCAGGCGGCTATCCGCGTGAAGTACAACATCACGCCTGAGCTGTATGCGCAAATCGGTGCGTACAACCAGAACCCGTCGCAACTGGAGCACGGCAACGGCTTCAAGCTCAGCGGCAGCGGCACCAAAGGCACCGTATTGCCGGTTGAATTGGTCTGGTCGCCGAAGGTCAATGGCCTGCCGGGCGAATACCGTGTGGGTTACTACAAGAGCACCGCCGACGCTACCGACGTACGTGAAGACGTCAACGGTAACGATGCTGGCACCACGGGCGCAGCCTTCCGCGTTCGCAGCAGCAAAAGCGGTTACTGGGGCGTTCTGCAACAGCAACTCACCACCCACAATGGCGATGCTTCCCGCGGCTTGAACATCGCGGCCAACGTCACCTTCCACGACAAAGACACCAACCTGGTCGACAACTACCAGTCGCTGATGCTTGTGTATAAAGGTCCATTCGACGCACGTACAAAAGATGACGTGGGTATCGGTGTATCCCGTATCCATGCCAACAGTGACGTGAAGAAAAATGCTGAGTTGCTCAACGCGGCCGGCGGTTTCACGGATTACGACCAATCGGGTTACGCACCGCTGCGTAACACGGAGTACAACGTCGAACTCAACTACGGCATCCACGTCACCAACTGGCTGACCGTGCGTCCCAACCTGCAATACATCGCCAACCCAGGTGGTGTTAAGCAAGTCGACAACGCGGTGGTAGCGGGCCTGAAAATTCAGTCTACGTTCTAACGTTGTTGCGATAAGCTCCTTCTCTCTGTGCGCATTTTGCGGGTAGCCATGGCTATCCGCTTTTTTTTGTGTGGGAGCTGGCTTGCCTGCGATGCGAGCCCCGCGGTGTATCTGCCACACCGAGGCGATGCCATCGCAGGCAAGCCAGCGCCTGCAAAGATATTCAGGACCGTGGCACATGCATGAGCATCCGCTGCAACGCTTTTTCAAATCCCTGCGCGAGCGGCCGGTATTCGCCTGGGAACGCTTCCAGATGCGCGATGTGCTGGTGATTGATCACCCGCTCTGCCAGGCGGTGTTCAGTCGCCAGGGCGCGCAATTGCTGCACTTTCAGCCCACGGGTCAGAAGCCCTGGCTGTGGTGCGCGGCCAAGTGGCCGCAGGTCGGCGCCATCCGTGGCGGCGTGCCGGTGTGTTGGCCGTGGTATGGCCGCCATCCCAGCGAAAACGCCTGGCCGTCCCATGGCTGGGCACGGCTGATCGACTGGAAATTGCTGGACAGCAGCACCGACGACGACGGCGTGCGTTTGCACTGGCAATTGCAGCTATGCGACTGGCAGGTGGACCTGCATGCACACCTGGGGGAAACCCTGGAGCTGCGCCTGGCCACCGAGCACCAGGACGAGCTGCCGTGCCAATTGAGCCATGCTTTGCACGCTTATTGGCGGATTGGCAACGTTGGTGAGATAGCGCTGTCTGGGCTCGATGGCGCGCAGGGCTACGACCAGCTGAATCGCCAGGCGTGCCAGCAGGAAGGTGAGTTGCGTGTCGATGGTGGGTGTCAGCGGGTGTTCCAGCACGACGGTGAACTGCACCTCAAGGACCATGCCTGGCAGCGCGAATTGTGCATCGACACCGGCGAGAGTGCCGACACGGTGGTGTGGCACCCGGGGAGTCGACCGTTGCTGGGGGTGAGCTTCAACGAGGCTGCGGGGTTTGTGTGTGTGGAGTCGGCGATGGCTGCTGCGAGCCTGGCGCCGGGGGAGCGGGCGCATTTGAGTTTGCAGGCGAGGGCGGGGGCTTGATCCGGATGTTCCGGTGTTGCTGATGCCGCTTTCGCGAGCAAGCCCGCTCCCACATTAGACCGAGCTCCACTTTTGGAATGCAGTCGAATGTGGGAGCGGGCTTGCTCGCGAAGAGGCCGGCACATTCACAGTAGATTCGGGCCTAGTTGAATTCATCCCCAACCGGATACCGGCTGTCGTTCAAGCTCTCTTTGATCTTGCGCAAGTGCGGCTGGAAATCCACTCCGCGACGCAAGGTCATGCCCGTCGCCAGTACATCCAGCACCGTCAACTGAATGATCCGCGAGGTCATCGGCATGTAGATGTCGGTGTCTTCCGGCAACGGAATGTTCAGGCTCACCGTACTGGCCTTGGCCAGCGGCGAATTTTCGGCGGTCACCCCCAGCACCGAGGCGCCGTTTTCCCGCGCAATACGTGCTACTTCCACCAGTTCACGGGTACGCCCGGTGTAGGAAATGATCACGAACAACTCCCCGGTGTGGGCCACCGAGGCGATCATCCGCTGCATCAGCACATCGGCGTGGGCCGTGACCGACAGGTTGAAACGGAAAAACTTGTGCAGCGCGTCCATGGCCACCGGCGCCGAAGCACCCAGGCCGAAGAAGTGGATCTGCCGAGCCTGGATCAGCAGGTCGACGGCCTTGCTGATCAGGTTCGGGTCCAGGGCCTGGCAGGCGCTGTCGAGGGACGCGATGGCACTGCCGAAGATCTTCTGGGTGTAGGCCTCCGGGTTATCATCGGCCTCCACCGCGCGGCTGACATACGCCGCGCCACTGGCCAGGCTTTGCGCCAGCTGCAATTTAAGTTCAGGGTAACCACTCACGCCGAACGAGCGGCAGAAGCGGTTCACTGTAGGTTCGCTGACCGAAGCGGCCTGGGCGAGGGCGGCGATAGAGAAGCGGGTCGCCTGCTGCGGGTTGAGCAGGATGACCTCGGCGACTTTACGTTCAGCCTTGTTCAGTTCTTCGAGGCGTTTCTGGATCTGTTCCAGTAGATTTCGCACGCGGTCCATTCATGTTTCCTTAGGGCGACGATGCAAATAAGGGTCGTCAACCAATCGACGAGCGGCCCTTTGCGGTGGCCTATCCTACTGAGGGTAGTTGAACACCACCACTCGGAATACGTTTTTCGGGAAAATGTTGTGGTTATTACTACATTTTTCCTTGAGTGATGCCTTAAAAAAAGGTATTTGTAGCTTAACTTGATAAAAGAACAAACATCATGCCTTCGATAACCGTAGAACCCTGCACCTTTGCCCTGTTTGGCGCCTTGGGTGATCTGGCGCTGCGCAAGTTATTTCCTGCCCTCTATCAACTCGATGGTGCGGGCCTGCTGCACGAAGACACGCGCATCCTGGCCCTGGCCCGTGAGGCCGGTTCCGAGCAACAGCACCTGGCCCACATCGAAAAAGAATTGCGTGGTTACGTTGGCAAGGAACTGGACGAAACCGTCGCCCAGCGTTTCCTGGCCCGCCTGACGTACCTGCACGTCGACTTCCTGAAGGCCGATGACTACGTCGCCCTGGCAGAGAACGCCGGCACTGAACAACGCCTGATTGCCTACTTCGCCACCCCGGCGGCGGTGTATGGCGCGATCTGCGAGAACCTGTCCAAGGTCGGCCTGGCGGAAAATACCCGCGTGGTCCTGGAAAAACCCATCGGTTCGGACCTGGATTCCTCGCGCAAGGTCAACGACGCCGTGGCGCAGTTCTTCCCGGAAAACCGCACCTACCGCATCGACCACTACCTGGGCAAAGAGACCGTCCAGAACCTGATCGCCCTGCGTTTTGCCAACAGCCTGTTTGAAACCCAGTGGAACCAGAACTACATCTCCCACGTGGAAATCACCGTGGCCGAGCAAGTAGGCATCGAAGGTCGCTGGGGCTATTTCGACAAGGCCGGGCAGCTGCGGGACATGATCCAGAATCACCTGCTGCAGCTGCTGTGCCTGATCGCCATGGACCCGCCGGCCGACCTGTCTGCCGACAGTATTCGGGACGAGAAGGTCAAGGTGCTCAAGGCCCTGGCGCCCATCAGCCCGGACGGCCTGACCACCCAGGTGGTACGTGGCCAATACATCGCCGGCTACAGCGCCGGCAAGCCGGTGCCGGGTTACCTGGAAGAAGAGAACTCCAACACCCAGAGCGACACCGAGACCTTCGTCGCCCTGCGTGCCGATATCCGTAACTGGCGTTGGGCCGGGGTGCCGTTCTACCTGCGTACCGGCAAGCGCATGCCGCAAAAACTGTCGCAGATCGTCATCCACTTCAAGGAACCGTCCCACTACATCTTCGCCCCCGAGCAGCGCTTGCAGATCAGCAACAAACTGATCATCCGCCTGCAACCGGACGAAGGGATTTCCTTGCGCGTGATGACCAAGGAGCAGGGCCTGGACAAGGGCATGCAACTGCGCAGCGGCCCGCTGCAACTGAATTTTTCCGACACCTATCGCAGCGCACGGATTCCCGATGCCTACGAGCGGCTGTTGCTGGAAGTAATGCGTGGCAACCAGAACCTGTTTGTGCGCAAAGATGAAATCGAAGCCGCGTGGAAGTGGTGTGACCAGTTGATCGCCGGGTGGAAAAAATCCGGTGATGCGCCCAAGCCGTACGCGGCGGGGTCCTGGGGGCCAATGAGCTCGATTGCACTGATCACGCGGGACGGGAGGTCTTGGTATGGCGATATCTGATTTGAAACTGCCTCAGGGCGTGACTGCCCATGAGTACCGCAACCCGGTGCTGCTGGCGGATGGCTTGGCCAATGACGTGGCCGAACAACTGCGCGCGGCCATCAGTGCCCGTGGCGAAGCGACCCTGGTGGTGTCCGGCGGCCGCAGCCCGGTGGCGTTCTTCCAGAACCTCGCCAAGCAAGGCCTGGACTGGTCCAAGGTGACCATCACCCTGGCCGACGAGCGCTGGGTGCCGGTGGAACATGCCGACAGCAATGCCGGCCTGTTGAAGAAGTATTTGCTGCAAGGCCCGGCGGCCAAGGCCAAGTTCCTGAGCCTGTACAGCGTCGCCGCCACCCTTGACGACGCTGCCGAGCAGGCCGATCGCCTGCTGGCCGAGTTGCCGACGATTGATGTGCTGGTACTGGGCATGGGCGACGACGGCCACACCGCGTCGCTGTTCCCCAATAGCCCGAACCTGGCTGAAGCGTTGAAGCCGGACGGCAGCCGTCGTTGCTGGCCGATGCTGGCGCCGACCGTGCCGCACCAGCGCCTGACCATGAGTCGCGCGCTGCTGGCCACCGCCCACTACACCGTGCTGTCGATTTCCGGCAGCTCGAAATTGACCACCTTGAGCGCCGCGCTGGCCAGTGACGACGTTGCTGCCATGCCGATACGCGCGTTTTTGCAACCTACTCTAGAGATTTACTGGTGCCCATGAGCCAAGGATCAGCCGCGATGAACAGCCCTCAACCTACCGTTTCCATGGCGGACAAAGTTGCCTTGATCGACAGCCTGTGCGCCAAGGCGCGGATCCTGCCGGTGATCACCATTGCCCGTGAACAGGACATCCTGCCGCTGGCCGATGCCCTGGCAGCCGGTGGTTTGACCGCACTGGAAGTGACCCTGCGTTCGCAGTTCGGCCTCAAGGCCATCCAGGTACTGCGTGAGCAGCGTCCGGAGCTGTGCACCGGTGCCGGTACCGTGCTGGATCGTCATATGCTGGAAGCGGCCGAAGTGGCCGGTTCGCAATTTATCGTCACTCCCGGGATTACCCGTGACCTGCTGGAAGCCTCGGTACACAGCTCGATTCCGCTGTTGCCGGGCATCAGCAATGCCTCCGGGATCATGGAAGGTTATGGCCTGGGTTATCGCCGTTTCAAGTTGTTCCCGGCTGAAGTCAGCGGTGGTGTGGCGGCCATCAAGGCCCTGGGCGGCCCGTTTGGCGAAGTGAAATTCTGCCCGACTGGCGGTGTTGGCCCGGCCAACATCAAGAGCTACATGGCGTTGAAAAATGTGATGTGCGTGGGCGGTAGCTGGATGCTTGATCCGGAATGGGTCAAGAACGGCGACTGGGCACGCATCCAGGAAACCACCGCCGAGGCGCTGGCCCTGCTGGACTGATTGGATTTACCGAATCGTTGTTGCTGTGTTCTACGGCATTTTTGCGGTGCACTTGGTCGGTGTGCCGCTTTTTTTTGCCTGGAGGAAAACCCAAGACACCACCCCCGTAGCAGCTGGCGCTCGACAGCTGCTACGGATTAGTTTTTGCAGAGTTCGGTGATGGCTTTGATCAGCGCATGAATGTCTGCCGCTGACGTCAAAAAGCCTGGTGTCACCCGAATACAACTGCCGAACGACGCCCCGCTGCGGGTTGTGGTGAAGAGGTTGTATTCCTTGAGCAGTCGCTCCGCCATCACCTGCTGATCCTGCTTGTCAGTGAACTTGAACGACGTGATCGCGCAATACAGCCGTGGATCGTCGGGCGTCAGCACTTCAATTCCCGGCAACTGCCGCACCTCACTCACCCACAAATCCCGCAGGTAATTAAGGCGGGCGCCCTTGGCTCTGGATCCACCCAGCAAACGATGCTCTTCGAACACCAGCGGCAAGGTCATCAACGCCGGGAAATTCGGCGTGCTGTACGGCGTGCGGGCACGTACATCGGTCACCGGATAGTGAAACTCACCCATGTCCGGATCAATGTCCGCCAACCGTTGCGGGTCGATATAAATAAAGCCCAGGGTCAACGGCGCACCGATCCACTTGTGCAGGTTGAAACCGGCAAACGCGATACCCAACTGCGCCAGGTTGAACTCGATCTGCCCCAGCGCATGGGCGCCATCGAGGATCACATCAATTCCATGTTCCCTGGCAGCGCCGGCAATCGCCTCCACCGGCATCACCAGCCCGGTGCGGTGGGTCACGTAGGTCAGTGCCAGCAGTTTCAGGCGGGGATAGCGCAGGAACGCATCGCGATACGTCTGCACCAGGCTGTCGAAACTGGCCGGGTGTTCGTGGGCAATCTCGATCACTTCTACGCCGCGATTCTGCGCCAGCCAGCGCATGGCGCCCTTGACGGTGTCGTACTCCAGGTCGCTGATCAGCACCTGGTCGCCGGGCTGCAAGCGGTTGTAGTTGCGGATCAGCGACTGCAACGCATCCGAGGCGCAGCGGGTGAGGGCGATGGCTTCAGGATCGGCGTCCATCAATTGCGCCAACTGGTTACGGATCTCGACGTTTTCGCCCTGCTCGAAACGCTGGCGCACATGGATCGAGTTGCTGCGGTTGATGAAGGCGACGTTGTCCTGATACTGCTCAAGTACCGCGCGGCTCATGCGCCCGAAATAACCGTTTTCGAGGTTGATCGGGCCGGGCTCCAGGTCGTAGCGCTGGGCGATGGCGTGCCAGTGTTGTTCGTCGCGGGTACTGTCCATGTGCGTGCTCTATTAATGACGAGGGGCGGGCTTGCCGTGCTTGGCGCGTAGGGGTTCCAGCAGTTCGGATAAACCGTTGTGGTCGATTTCCTGCATCAGGGCCAGCAACCCGCCCAGTTCGCCGTGGGGGAAACCTTCACGGGCGAACCAGTTCAGGTAGGGGCCGGGCAAGTCGGCAATGATCCGGCCCTTGTACTTGCCGAAGGGCATTTCGCGGGTGATCAGCAGTTCAAGTTTTTCAGGGTTCATTGCGGCTTCAGGTGTTTGAGTCGATGCCTTGGAAAATACAGGCATTCTGCATGGAGGCCAAATGACAGATCATGCAAATAAAGCGGATACAGATTTTTGTGTATTAGCTAACTTATTGAAATTTAAGTAATAAATTGTTTTTCAAAAGCTGGCACGGGCGCTGCAATTACTAATACACGTTTCTTAACCCGCGAAGGAATTGAAAAATGACTGATATCAACAAAGAATCGATCTCCGTACTCAACGACCTGATCGAGACCAGCAAAGACGGCCAGGAAGGCTTCAAGACCTGCGCAGAAGACATCAAGCACCCAGAACTCAAAGCCCTGTTTGCCAAACGTTCCGTTGATTGCGGTACCGCCGCTGCCGAACTGCAGACCGCAGTAAGAGCGCTGGGTGGCGATCCGGAAGACTCCGGCAGCGTCGCCGGTGCCTTGCACCGTGGTTGGGTCGACGTGAAGTCGATGGTGACCGGTAAAGACGAAGAAGCCGTGCTGAACGAAGCCGAGCGCGGTGAAGACCACGCACTGAAGGCTTACAAAGAAGCGATCGAGAAGATTAACAAGCACAACCTGCTGGGCATTCGTGACCTGGTAGAGCGTCAGTTCCACGGCGCGCAACGCAACCACGACCAGGTGAAAGCCCTGCGTAACCAGGCTCGCGCTCAGTCTTGAGCCCCGCCTGAATAAAAAAGCCCCGCAGATGCGGGGCTTTTTCATGGGCGTTCGTTCAACCGATGCTGATGGCCGGCAGTTCGGTCAGGGTCACGGTCTGCTGCTTGCGTGGCGCGAGGATCTCGGCTTCGCCGTCTACCACCAGCTCGTCGCGCTGGTTGAATACGCGGGTGGCGATGCGCACGCGGAATTTCGGCAGCTTCTCGAGGATTTCCAGACGCACGGTCAGGGTGTCGCCGATTTTGACCGGCTTCTGGAAGGTCATTTGCTGGCCGATATAGATCGTGCCGGGCCCAGGCAACTCGCACGCAACCGCCGCGCTGATCAGGGCGCCGCTGAACATGCCGTGGGCAATGCGCTCCTTGAACATGGTCGCCTTGGCGAATTCGGCGTCCAGATGCACCGGGTTGTGGTCGCCGGACATTGCCGCGAACAACTGGATATCGCGCTCTTCGACGGTCTTGCTGTAGCTGGCGGTCTGGCCGACTTCGAGGGCTTCGTAAGGCGTGTTGGTAACCTGGGTCATCAGTTGGTGCATCCTGTGGCTAATCAGAAATCTTAATATATTGATTTTAAACGAAAAATCATTCGCAGCGAGTAGGGCGGCGCAGCACTGCTGCCTGGGCCAGCCACGTCAGCACGTCGGCTGTGACCGCATCACGGTTGGTTTCGTTGAATAATTCGTGGCGCGCCTGTGGGTAAATGCTCAGCTCCAGGTGCTGGCAGCCGGCTTCGCGCAACGCGTTGGCCAGACTTTTGAGACGCTTGCCTTCACTGACCGGATCACATTCACCGCCCATTATCAGGATCGGCAGCCCCGGGTCTATCTGAGCGAGATTGGACGCTTTGCTGATTTGCTGCAAGCCGCCCAGCAGGTCGATCCACAGCTGGTTGGTGCAACGGAAGCCGCAAAGCGGGTCGCTGACGTACTTGTCGACCTCGGCCGGGTCACGGCTGAGCCAGTCGAAAGCGGTGCGATTGGGTTTGAACGCCTTGTTGAACGATCCAAATGACAGGAAATCAATCAGCGCACTGCGCCCGCGCAACCCCTGGCGCAGGCGTTCGACATGGGCAATCACCTTGGCCGCGCCGTACAGCGCCACCGGCTGGAAATTCGAGCCGCTGAGAATCGCCCCGTTAAGGCTCGCGCTGTGGTGCAGCAGGTACGCCTGGGCAATGTAGCTGCCCATGCTGTGGCCCAGCAGGATGATCGGCACCCCCGGCGCTTGCTGGCCGATATGCTGGTTGAGGCTCGCCAGGTCGCCCACCACCTTGTTCCAGCCGTCTTTCTCGGCGAACAGCCCCAGGGTGCCCTCGTCGGCGGTACGCCCGTGGCCGCGCTGGTCGGGGGCGTACAGGCCGTAGCCGGCATCACACAGCGCCTGGGCCAGGCGGGCATAGCGGCCACTGTGCTCGGCCATGCCGTGGGCCAGCATGATCAGCGCCTTGGGCGGCCCGTCCGGCAGCCACTGGTTGACGTACACCCGACTGCGGTCATTCGCGGTCAGCCAGAAAGTGGTGTGGTTCATGGCGCTTCCTTTGCTCAGGGTCGTTGCAGTGTATAGCTCATTCACCGCAGGCCGCTGGATCAGCGCTGGCCTTGGCGGGGAGATTCACACAATCAATGACGCATCTTGTTGTATTTGCCTGATTGACCATAGCTGCTAACGTCCCCAAAGCTCCGCTTTCATCGCAACATCAAAAGCGGCCGGACCACTCAGGTAAGAGGACAAGAATAATGCAACCTGATTTCTGGAATGACAAACGCGCAGCCGGGGTTCCCAACGAGATCGACCTCACAGCCTATAAATCGGTGATCGAAGTCTTCGAGCGTTCCTGCAAGACCTTTGCCGATCGTCCGGCGTTCAGCAACATGGGGATCACCCTGACCTACGCCGAGCTGGATCGGCGCAGCGCCGCGTTCGCCGGTTACCTGCAGTGGCACACCGACCTCAAGCCGGGTGACCGCATTGCCGTGCAGATGCCCAACGTCCTGCATTATCCGATTGCCGTGTTCGGCGCCCTGCGCGCCGGGCTGATCGTGGTCAACACCAACCCGTTGTACACCCCGCGGGAAATGCGTCACCAATTCAAGGATGCCGGCATTCGTGCGCTGGTGTACCTGAACCTGTTTGGCTCGCGGGTTGAAGAAGTCAGCAAGGACACCGAGATCGAATACCTGATCGAAGCGAAGATGGGCGACTTCATGCCCGCCGCCAAAGGCTGGCTGATCAACACCGTGGTCGACAAGGTCAAGAAGATGGTCCCGGCCTATAACCTGCCGCAAGCCATCTCCTTCAAGCGCGCCCTGCGCATGGGCGCCGGCCAGGCACTCAACCGCCACCCGGTGACCCTCGACGACATCGCGGTGCTGCAATACACCGGCGGCACCACCGGCCTGGCCAAGGGCGCAATGCTTACCCACGGCAACCTGGTGGCCAACATGCAGCAAGTGCGGGCGTGCATGTCGCAACTGGGGGACGACGGCCATCCGCTGATCAAGGAAGGCCAGGAGGTGATGGTGGCGCCGCTGCCGCTGTACCACATCTATGCCTTCACCGCGAATTGCATGTGCATGATGGTATCGGGCAACCACAACGTACTGATCACCAATCCCCGGGACATTGGCGGCTTTATCAAGGAGCTGAAAAAGTGGCGCTTCACCGGGCTGCTGGGGCTCAACACCCTGTTCGTGGCCTTGATGGACCACCCGGACTTCAAGAGCCTGGATTTCTCCCACCTCAAGCTCACCAACTCCGGCGGCACCGCACTGGTCAAGGCCACGGCCGAGCGCTGGCAGCAACTGACCGGCTGCGCGATTGGTGAAGGCTACGGCTTGACCGAAACCTCACCGGTGGCCAGCACCAACCCCTATGGCGGCAAATCGAAGCTGGGCACCGTGGGCATTCCGGTGCCGGGCACGGCGATGAAGATCATCGACGACAACGGCGCGGAGCTGCCGCTGGGCGAGCGGGGCGAGCTGTGCATCAAGGGCCCGCAAGTGATGAAGGGCTACTGGCAGCAACCGGTGGCCACTGCCGAGACCCTGGACGCCGAAGGCTGGCTCAAGACCGGCGATATCGCGGTGATCGACCCGGACGGCTTTGTGCGCATCGTTGATCGCAAGAAGGATCTGATCATCGTCTCGGGGTTCAACGTGTACCCCAACGAGATCGAAGACGTGGTGATGGCGCATCCGGCAGTGGCCAGCTGCGCGGTGATCGGCGTACCGGACGAGCGTACCGGCGAGGCGGTGAAGCTGTTTGTGGTGGCCCGTGCCCAAGGCGTGAGCCTTGAAGAGCTGAAGACCTACTGCAAGGCCAACTTCACCGGCTACAAGGTGCCCAAGCATATTGTGCTGCGTGAGTCGTTGCCGATGACGCCGGTGGGCAAGATCCTGCGGCGCGAATTGCGCGACATAGCCTGATTTGAAATAAGGTCAAAAAATGTGGGAGCGGGCTTGCTCGCGAAAGCGGTGTACCAGTCGACATATCCTGTGACTGACACTGCGCTTTCGCGAGCAAGCCCGCTCCCACATTTGGTTTTTATTCATTCAGTTTAAATGCGTAGAAGCCCATTCCAGAGCCCTTTCCAGGCTTATAGAATCTTTGCTCTAAAAATGACCATTAGATATTCTTGAGTCATGTTTATGACCGTAGGGGCCTCTTTTGGCTCTAGGCGGCCCTTGGCAAAGCTGCTACTCTCGGCGCGCTTTGTGACCTCTTGGCCTGCTTTTAACCGCCAGACTCACCCAAAAACAAACAAATAATAATCGCATCAAATGCGATGAATGAATTCGCGTCGCTGAGGAGTGGGCTTCCATGATCGAAGACTTTTGGAAGGATAAGTACCCCGCCGGGATTGCTGCAGAAATCAATCCAGACGAGTATCCGAATATTCAGGCGGTACTGAAGCAGTCCTGCCAACGCTTCGCCAACAAACCGGCTTTCAGCAACCTGGGCAAGACAATCACCTACGGTGAACTGTACGAACTGTCCGGCGCCTTCGCCGCTTACCTGCAACAGCATACCGACTTGCAGCCCGGTGATCGAATCGCCGTGCAACTGCCCAACGTCCTGCAATACCCGGTCGCCGTGTTCGGCGCCATCCGTGCTGGCCTGATCGTGGTCAACACCAACCCGCTATACACCGCGCGGGAAATGGAACACCAATTCAACGACTCCGGTGCCAAGGCCCTGGTCTGCCTGGCCAACATGGCGCACCTGGCTGAAAAAGTCGTGCCCAAGACTTCCGTCCGGCACGTGATCGTCACCGAAGTCGCCGACCTGTTGCCGCCGCTCAAGCGCCTGCTGATCAACAGCGTCATCAAGTACGTGAAGAAGATGGTCCCGGCCTATCACTTGCCCAAGGCGATCAAGTTCAACGACGTCCTGGCCAAGGGCCACGGCCAGCCGGTGAACGAAGTCAGCCCCGCCAGCGACGAAGTCGCCGTGCTGCAATACACCGGCGGCACCACGGGCGTGGCCAAGGGCGCGATGCTGACCCACCGCAACCTCGTCGCCAACATGCTGCAGTGCAAGGCGCTGATGGGCTCCAACCTGAATGAAGGTTGCGAGATCCTGATTACCCCGCTGCCGCTGTACCACATCTATGCCTTCACCTTTCATTGCATGGCGATGATGCTGATCGGCAACCACAACATCCTGATCAGCAACCCGCGCGACCTGTCGGCGATGGTCAAGGAACTGTCGAAGTGGAAGTTCAGCGGCTTTGTCGGCCTGAACACGCTGTTCGTTGCGCTGTGCAACAACGATGCCTTCCGCAAGCTGGATTTCTCGGCGCTGAAAGTCACCCTGTCCGGCGGCATGGCCCTGCAACTGGCGGCGGCCGAGCGCTGGAAAGCGGTCACCGGCTGCTCCATCTGCGAAGGTTACGGCATGACCGAAACCAGCCCGGTGGCCACCGTGAACCCGATCCAGAACATCCAGATCGGCACCATCGGCATTCCGGTGCCGTCGACCCTGTGCAAGGTCATCACCGATGACGGCGTCGAACTGGCGCTGGGTGAAGTGGGCGAGTTGTGCGTCAAGGGCCCGCAAGTGATGAAGGGCTACTGGCAGCGCGAAGACGCCACCGCCGAGATCCTCGACAGCGAAGGCTGGCTGAAGACCGGTGACATCGCGATCATCCAGCCGGATGGCTACATGCGCATTGTCGACCGCAAGAAGGACATGATTCTGGTCTCCGGTTTCAACGTCTACCCCAACGAGCTGGAAGACGTGCTGGCGACCCTGCCGGGCGTGCTGCAATGCGCGGCCATTGGTGTGCCGGACGAGAAATCCGGGGAACACATCAAGATTTTCATCGTGGTCAAGCCGGGTGCCAGCCTGACCAAAGACCAGGTGATGGAGCACATGCGCGCCAACGTCACCGGCTACAAGGTGCCCAAGGCCGTGGAATTCCGCGATGCGCTGCCGACCACCAACGTGGGCAAGATCCTGCGCCGCGAACTGCGGGATGAAGAACTGAAAAAGCTGGGCTTGAAGAAGTAAATCGGCCCCAACAAAAAGCCCCGCAGATGCGGGGCTTTTTATTGAACGCTGATCCGGCCACTTGGAATGCAATCCAAATGTGGGAGCTGGCTTGCCTGCGATAGCGGTGGGCCAGTCAAAGCAGTGTTAGCTGACCCACCGCCATCGCAGGCAAGCCCGCTCCCACAGGTTTAGACCGTATTCCTACAGTGCGAACTGCGCGAAGCTCACACCGGCACCGGCCGGGCGTACGTCCTTGAGGAACGAGTCCTTGTCGGCACTCAGCTCCAGGGTAATCTCCGGCTTGCGCTTGCCGGCATTGCGCACCACCAGGCCTTCCAGCTTCTCGCGCAAAAACACCGTTGGCACCTTCAGGTGCAGCAACTGGTCGCTCTCGGCGTTGTGCATCAACAAGTGGATCCACTCGTACTGGCCCACGGCAATCCGGCCCACCGGCAGGTCGAACCACCAGATGTTGCGTTTGCGGTCCAGGTCGGTGAAGTGGCAGTTGTTGACACCGAGTACGGCACCGCCCAGTTCCTGGTTTCTGCGGGCAATGGCCTGTGCTTTATTGAGTTTCATAACCTTCCTACGGGATCTGTTACCCAGCGCTTGCGCCTGGATGTGCCCGGCATTCTCGTGGGTTGGCCGCAAAACATAAAGCCAAACCTGTACGGCGCGATGAAATGCCGCTGAAAAAATAATTGAAACTCTCTGGAAAGGCCAAGGGTCAACGACTACGTAGTGACCAAAATCCTTGATTGTTCCCAGGAGAAATACCATGAGCAGCACATCGGATAAGGCAAAAGGTTTGGCGAACGAGGCCGTAGGCAACATCAAGCAAGGTGTTGGCAAAGTCACCGGCAACGACAAGTTGCGGGCTGAAGGCGTGGTTCAGGAAAAGAAAGGTGAAGTGCAAAAAGCAGTCGGCGACACCAAGGACGCAGTAAAGAAAGCGGTCAAATAGTCCCGACCTGGCTGCCTGCACTCCAGCAGCCCGACGGCCATCCACGGATGGCCGTTTTTGTGTCACCTGCAGTGATTAAAGTTTGGAAATTGTTTCAAGGTCGCCAAATGGGCTACCTTGATGTAGAAAACGGCCCCTGAGTCGCCCACGAACTCAACTTTTTGCGGCGAAAGGAGACGCTATGATTTTTCCGGTATTACAAGGCTTGCCCCTGCACAAAGTGCTGGTGCGCACCGTCAAAGAGTTCGTCGATGACGAAATGCCTACGTACGCCTCGGCACTGGCCTACCAGATGCTGTTCTCGCTGTTTCCCTTCCTGCTGTTCCTGATCGCCCTGATCGGTTTCCTGCACCTGCCGGACTTTTTCACCTGGCTGCGCATGCAATCGGAACTGGTGTTGCCGCCCCAGGCCCTGGAGCAGGTCAACCCGGTGATCGACCAGTTGCAGCAATCCAAGGGTGGCCTGCTGTCGGTGGGTATCGTGATTGCGCTGTACACCGCCTCGGCGGGTGTGCGCCTGATGATGAGCGCGATGAACGCCGCCTACGACGTAGTGGAAGGCCGGCCGATCTGGAAGCGTTTCCCGCTGTCGGTGTTCTACACCATCGGCATCGCCGGCATGCTGTTGGCCGCTGCCGCCCTGATGGTGCTCGGGCCCCAGGTGATGGAATGGCTGGCGGGGCAGATCGGCATGCAGGAATTCGTGGTCACCCTGTGGACCATCCTGCGTTGGCCGCTGATTGTGATCCTGCTGATGTTCGCCGTGGCGTTGATGTACTACGTGATGCCTGACGTGAAGCAAAAGTTTCGCTTCATCACACCGGGTTCGGTGCTGGCGGTGGTGGTGTGGATCATCGCTTCCCTGGGTTTTGGCTACTACGTCAAAACCTTTGCCGACTACAACGCCATGTATGGCAGTATCGGCGCGATCATTGTGTTGCTGTTGTACTTCTACATCTCGGCTGCCGTGCTGTTGCTGGGGGCGGAGATGAACGCGGTGATCGAACACATGTCGGCCGAAGGCAAGGATCCTGGTGAAAAGGACTTTGGCGAGCACGACGACAAACAACATGTCTCAGGCCTTGGCCGGGACCACTCACTCAAGCCCACTACCGATGAAGTCTGATCGATGATCCGTGAAATCCTGAAAATGGGCGATGAGCGCCTGCTGCGCATTGCCCCGCCGGTTCCGCCGGAAATGTTCGACAGCCCCGAGCTGTGGCAGTTGATTGATGACATGTTCCAGACCATGGAACACGTCGGTGGCGTCGGCCTGGCCGCGCCGCAGATTGGAGTGGACCTGCAACTGGTGATCTTCGGTTTCGAGAGCAGCGAACGCTACCCGGACGCGCCCGCCGTGCCCCAGACCATCCTCATCAACCCGCTGATCACGCCCCTTAGCCCGGTGCTGGAAGAAGGTTATGAAGGGTGCCTGTCGGTGCCGGGTTTGCGCGGGGCCGTGGACCGTTACCAGCAGATTCGCTACGAAGGGTTTGACCCCAAGGGCGAGCCGATTGTGCGGATTGCCGAAGGCTTTCACGCACGGGTGGTACAGCACGAGTGCGATCACCTGATCGGCCGGCTGTACCCATCGCGGATTACCGATTTCAGCAAGTTCGGGTTTATCGAAGTGATGTTCCCGGATATGGATCCCACCGCAGACGAATAACCCTCAGGCAAAACACACATCAAACTGTGGGAGCGGGCTTGCTCGCGAAAGCGGAGTGCCAGTCACCGAAGATATAGACTGATCCACCGCATTCGCGAGCAAGCCCGCTCCCACATTTGTTCTGCGTGCATTCAGATTATTTTGCGGGCTTCACAAACCGCAACGTCATCCGATCCGACTCACCAATCGCCACATACTTCGCCTTGTCCTTTTCCCCCAACGTCAACGCCGGCGGCAAGGTCCAGACCCCATCCGGGTAGTCCTTGGTATCTTTCGGGTTGGCATTCACCTCGCTCTGCCCCTCAAGCTTGAACCCCGCATCCGTCGCCAGTTTCACCACGTACGCGGTGGTCAGGTAACCGCTGTGCTTGATGTCTTCCAGCGACGCCCCGTCCTTGGCCCGGTGATCCACCACCCCCAGCACGCCGCCCGGTTTCAACACCTTGAAGAACGCCTCGAACATCGCCGGCGCCGTATCCGCCATCACCCAGTTATGCACGTTGCGAAAGGTCAGCACGGTGTCGGCCGAGCCAGGCTTGCCCAGCACCGGAGCCTTGGGGTCGAACTCGGCGAAGCCGGCCTTGGAATAATGCACCGGGTCTGCGGCGAATTTCTTTTTCAGGTTTTCTTCTGATGTACGCGCGTAGGCACTGCTGTTCGGCGCCTGCACGGCGGCGATATAGTGGCCGTTATCCTTGAGCAGCGGCGCCAGCAGCTCGCTGTACCAGCCGCCACCGGGGGTGATTTCGATCAGGGTCTGGTCGGCCCGCAGGCCAAAGAATTCCAGGGTCTGCTGCGGGTGGCGATAAACATCGCGCGCGCTGTTGGCCGGCACGCGCCAACTGCCGGCGAGCACGGTTGCATACTGCTCGGCGGAAACCGGCGCTTCGGCTGCCTGGCTCAAGGCCGGGGCGAGGAGGGCTGCAAGGGATAAGGCTGCAAGGGTCGCTTTCATGATCATCCTGTAATGGGCCGCTGGTGCCGCCGAGGCTAGCATGGGGTCCACAGCGGCTGATCACACTTTATTGAAGGTCGACCTCACCAACGGTTCTAAGCCCATGGCGATCATCGGCTTGTTGCGTTTGTAGCGCACCAGGCGCTCCGACAAGGACTGCGGCAGCAACGTGTCCTGGGTAAAACCCTGGCGTTGATAAAAGCCTTCCAGGTCCGGATGGCACAGCAGCCACACCGTGCCTTCAACGCTTGCGACCGAGGCGCGAATCAATTGCGCCGCCAGCCCCTGGCCACGCAGCGCCGGGTCGACAAACAGCCCGGTCAGCCACTGCCCGCCCACCACCGGCGTCAGGCACAGGCCCGCGACAATCTCGTTGCCCTTGGCCACCCACAACTGGCCACCCTTGAGGGCCTTCATTGGTGAGTTATGGCTGCGGTAGAACTTGTTCAGCAGCGGCCACAACGGCTCTGCCAGTCGGTCGATGTGCAACTCGGGCATGGTTTTCAAACACGCGAATCCAGGGGGTGCAGATTATAAGTCGGGCAAAGCGCCTTCTGTTGGGCAATCGGTGTTATACCCAGTGTTACATCCCCTGTAAGTGGAGCACGCATCATGGCCAAAGGTCTGAATTCCAAGAAAGCTGACAAGAAGAAACCGGCAAAGACCGCCGATGAAAAACGCGCCGAGAAAAAGGCCAAGAAAACCGACAGCAACCTGTTCGGTCATTAAGTTCTAAGCTAAGCACCAAACGATCTGCAAGATTTTTCCGCCCCATTGCACAGAGCAGGATGAAGCCGACTTTTTCGTCGGCCACGCCTGCCCTGAGCTGCCGATGTCCAACTACCTTGATGAAACCCAGCGCCGGGAAATCGAAGCCCTGGCCCAGACCTTTACCGCCCGCACCGAGTGGCCGACCTGGCTGCTGTTGATCGGCGTCTATGCCGGCTGGTTTGCGGTGATCCTCGCCAGCCACTGGCTTGGCCTGTGGCTGAGTACCGCACTGTTGATCCCGCTCGTGGCGCTATGGATGTCCCTGCAACACGAACTGCTGCACGGCCATCCCACCCGCTTCACTGCTTTGAACAAACTCCTCGGCTACGCACCGTTTGCCGTCTGGTACCCCTACACCCTGTACCGCAACTGCCACCTGGTGCACCACAACGACGAAGACCTGACGGTGCCCGGTGTCGACCCGGAAAGCCGCTACCTGAATCAGCGGCAGTGGGACGACAGTTCGCTGTTCGAGCGCACCTTGCATTGGCTGACCAAGACCGTCCTGGGACGCTTCCTGCTGGGTTCGCCGCTGGCGCTGTGGAAGCTGGCGCGCAACGAGGTCAGACGCCTGCGCGAAGGCCAGCGCCAGGCGTGGCTGATGTGGCTGAGCCATGGCACCGTGACCGTGCTGATGCTGACCTTCATCGCCCACTACAGCGTGCTGCCGGTGTGGCACTACGTGGCGCTGGTCAGCGTGCCGGCCTTGTCGGTGGCGGCGATCCGTTCCTACTATGAGCATCGCCCGCACCCACAACCGGAACAGCGCACGGTGCTTAACGAAGCCGCCTGGCCGTGGACCTGGCTGTTCCTCAACAACAACCTGCACCTGGTGCATCACGACTTGCCGAAGCTGCCGTGGTATTTGCTGCCCACCGTGTACCGCGCGCGGCGTGAACAATGGGTGGCGCGCAGCGGCGGGTTCCTGGTGCAGGGTTACGGCCAGTTGATCGGCCGTCACGGGCTCAAGGCCATCGACAGCCCACGGCACCCCTTTGCTTGAGAGACGACCATGAGTGACCGCTACGCCGAACTGCTGATGTACGTGGCGCCGCAGCAGGTGCAACAGGCCAATGAGCGCTGGCTTTCGCGCATCCTTGAGCGCCTGGGCGCGACCCGCCGCAAGGCTGATCATCTCGACCTGCGCAGCCTGTGGCGTGCCCCGCAATTGCTGCTGACGCAAACCTGCGGCTACCCGCTGATGACCGAGCTGCGCGGGCAAGTCCAGGTGATTGGCCGCCCGCGCTACGAACTGCCCCACAGCAGCGGCGGCCAGCATTGCAGCCTGCTGCTGACCCGCGACGACAATCCCCGCGTTGCCTTGGCCGACTTCCAAGACAGCCGCGGCGTGATCAACGGCCATGACTCCAACAGCGGCATGAACCTGCTGCGCGAACGCCTGGCGCCGCTGCAGCAGGGCGGTCGGTTCTTTGCCGAAGTCGGCATCAGCGGCGCCCATCGCGAAAGCCTGCGCTGGCTGCGGGAAGATCGCGCCGACCTTGCCGCCATCGACAGCGTGACCTTCGACTACCTCGCCCGTTTTGCGCCAGAGGAAGTGGCCGGGCTGAGGATCGTCACCCGCAGTGCGCCCAGCCCGACGCTGCCTTACATCAGCGCGCCGGGCTCAAGTGAACACCTGCGGGAGGCCATGAACCTGGCCTTGCAGGATCTGCCCGAAGTGGTGCAAACCCTCGGCGTACACGAAGTGCTGCCCGCCAGCGAAGCGGATTACCAGGTGCTGCTGGATTACCGGCAGCAGGCGGAAGCCTTGGGTTATCCACGCCTCCAATGATCGTTCCCACGCTCCGCGTGGGAACGCATCCTGTGACGCTCTGCGTCACCATTTCAAAGCAGACGCGGAGCGTCCAAGGCGGCATTCCCACGCAGAGCGTGGGAACGATCGGTTATATAAAAATACCTTTTAAATATTATTAAAGAATAAGCAGCCTTGCTAGGATCGCTCCACCGGAACACCGGACATAACGCGCAACCTACTCAGATGGAGCCACTATGTCCGGCGCCGACACTTCTCACAGCGATTACGTGGGCGGATTGTTCCGCAGTCATTACGACTGGCTGTGCGGCCGTTTGCACCGCCATCTCGATTCCCGTGCCCACGCCGAAGACATCGCCGCCGACACCTTCGTCCAACTGTTGAGTTCCCCGGGCGTGGCGCCGATCCGCCAGCCACGCGCCTTGCTCACCACCATTGCCCAACGCCTGATGTACCAGCTGTGGCGTCGCCGTGACCTGGAGCGCGCCTACCTCGACGCCCTCGACCAGGACGAAACCTCGCCCGCGCCATCCCCTGAGGATTTGGCGCAGATGCTCGAAGCCCTGCAGGCCATCGACCAGTTGCTCGACGGCTTGCCGGCCAAGGTCAAGGCGACCTTTCTGCTGTCGCAACTCAATGGCCTGACCTACCCGGAAATCGCGGCCGAGCTGGGCATTTCCCAACGCTCGGTCAGCGACTACATGACCCGTGCCGTCAACCGCTGCCTGCGGCTGTGCCTGGAATGAGCGACGACCTGATCGACAGCGCCACTCGCTGGGTGGTGTTGCTGCGCTCCGGCGAGGCGAGTGCCGCCGACTGGCAGCGTTACCATCAGTGGCGCGCCGCAGACCCGCGTCACGAAGCCTTGTGCCAACAACTGGAAACCCGCCTCGGTGTGTTTCAAATTCCGCAGGCCCAAGGCGTCAGCGGCAAGGTATTGCAGCAGGCACTGGACGCGCCATCCAGCCGCCGCACCGTATTGCGCGGCGCCCTGGTGGGCGCTGGCCTGGTGCTGGGCGCCGGTTGGCTGGCCCGGCCGGTGGTGGAGGATTTGACCGCCGATATCCGCACCGGCACCGGCGAACGGCGCACTGTAGAGCTGGCCGATGGCAGCGAGTTACTGCTCAACGCCCGCAGTGCCGCCGATATTCAATTCGACCCACAACGCCGCGTGGTGCGCCTGCGCGACGGTGAGTTGCTGGCGAAGATCGCCAAGGACAGCCACCGGCCGTTTTTCATCCAGACCGACCAGGCCCGAGTGCGCGCCGATGGCAATCGCCTGCTGTTGCGTGAGCGCGAAGGGCAGGGCCACGTGGTGGCGCTCAACGGCGCCCTGGAGATCGACGGCCAGAACGGTGAACGCCTGCAACTGGAGGCCGGGCACGAGGTGACTTATGACCGCTTCGGCTTCGGACCGGTGCTCGCCAGTTCCTCGGGCGCGACCGCCTGGATCGATGGCTTCCTGCAAGTGCGCGACCGCCCGCTGGTGGAGGTGATCGACGCACTGCGCCCGTATCACAACGGTGTGCTGCGCCTCGATCCGGCGGTGGCAGGGTTGCGGGTCAGCGGCCTGTACCGCCTCGACAATCCCGACCAGATCCTCGACACCCTGGCGCGCACCCTGCCGATCCACATCACCCGCCGGACCGGGTTGTGGGTGACCGTCAGTGCCACATGAAAACGGTTCACCTCGGTCAATGTGGGAGCTGGCTTGCCTGCGATGCGAGCACCTCGGCCTCTCAGATGTACCGCAGCGATACCATCGCAGCCTCGCTAAAGCTCGACAGCTCCCACAGTTGACCGCGTCGTTTCCGAATGTCGGTTCTAACGACATAACCAAACGATCTGCAAGTTTTCCCCCGGCCATCCCACATCACTCCCGTAAGCGCTGCGGGGAGCAGCGCTCAGGAGTTTCCTTGGGGGGAGCCAACGTGAGCCCATTCAACCGTACACCGCTTCGAACCTTTGCCCTGGTGCCGTTGGCCAGTCTGTTCCTGTCCTTCGCCGCCAGCGCCGAAGACACGCGGCAGGTCTACCACATCGCGCCCGGCCCGCTGGACGAAGTGCTGCTGAACATCAGCCGCCAGAGCGGCCAGGTGATTTCCTTCACGCCGCAGCTGGGCAATTATTCCTCGGCGCGGGTCGACGGTTCGCTGTCGGCGCAACAGGCGGTAGACGCCGCGCTCAAGGGCACCGGCCTGCAAGTCCAGGTCAGCCCGGACGGTGCATTCATCATCAAGGAAGGCGCCAAAGTCGCGCCTGCCAGCAACAGCATCAAGGCGCAAACCGCCGAAGCCCAGGCGCCAACCCTCGACCGTGTGGTCGCCATCGGTACCCGTCGCAGCGACGCCACGGCCCTCACCAGCAGCGCCCCGGTGGATGTGATCAACGCCGAAGAACTCAAGCAAACCGGCGCCACCAGCCTCAACCAGGCGCTGTTCCAACTGCTGCCCTCGTTCAACTTTCCGCAGAACAACAGCGCCACCCGCGGCCAGGATCCGAAAGGCGCCTCCCTGCGCGGCTTGTCCCCGGACCAGACCCTGGTGCTGATCAACGGCAAGCGCCGGCACACCTCGGCGGTGGTGAACATTTCCGGTGGCGTGCCGTTCATTGGCGCGCAGCCGGTGGACCTCGACATGATCCCCATCAGCGCCATCGACCACGTCGAAGTGCTGCGCGACGGTGCCTCGGCGCAATACGGTTCGGACGCGGTGGCGGGGGTGGTCAA
The DNA here is from genome assembly GCF_013385495.1 of Pseudomonas sp. F8002. Taxonomy (NCBI): domain Bacteria; kingdom Pseudomonadati; phylum Pseudomonadota; class Gammaproteobacteria; order Pseudomonadales; family Pseudomonadaceae; genus Pseudomonas; species Pseudomonas sp. F8002. Next base: position 45,884 of record NZ_JACAPW010000042.1, read on the forward strand.
CATCGTGCTCAAGGAGCGCGACAGCGGTGGCGGCATCAACACCCAACTGGGCAAATACGCCCAGGGCGACGGCTTCAGCAAAACCACCGATGGCTGGTACGGCATCGGCTTGCCGGGGGATGGTTTCCTGACCCTGAGCTTCAATACCCTGAACAACAAACCCGATGACATCGGCGACAAATACGTCGCCGACGGCCAGGTACAAGACCCGCGCTGGGGCGGCGCCGGTCGCGACAAATACAACCTGGCGGCCAACGCCGAAATCGGCCTGAACGACCAATGGCGCCTCTACAGTTTCGCCACCTTCGGCCAGGACACTTCGGTAAACAACACGCCGCCGCTGCTGGCCAGCAGCCCGAACAACGTGGCCGGGATCTACCCCAACGGCACCATCCCGAAATACCGCTATCGCTATGAAGACGGCGCCGTCACCGTCGGCACCCGCTATGAAGACGAGAGCATCGGCCGCTTCGATTTGAGCGCCACCTATGGCCGCGACGAGCACGACGAACTGGCTTTCAACACCGTCAACCCGAGCTACGGGATCAACAGCCCGACCAAGTTCAACGTCGCCACCCTGGTCAACGACCAGACCAACATCACCCTGGATTACGCCAAGGATCTGAACGTCGACTGGTCGAGCCATCCACTCACCGTTTCAGCGGGCGTCGCCTACCGGCATGAGCAATACCGGCTGGAGGCCGGCGACTACGATTCCTATTCCTACGGTGGCATCGACGGCGTGCAGGTTGGCGCGGTGCAGGCTTCGGGCCTGACCCCGGACGACGCCGGCACTTTCAAGCGTGATGTGGGCGGCGTGTATTTCGGCCTGGAAAACCAGGTCACCGACAAGCTCCAGGTGGGCATTGCCGGGCGTACCGAGCACTACTCGGACTTCGGTTCAGCCACCACCGGCAAACTCTCGGCGCGCTATGACTTCACCCCGAAAGTCGGCCTGCGGGCCACGGTCAACAATGCCTACCACGCGCCCAGCCTGGGCCAGATCGGCACCTCCTGGACCACCACCACCAACCTCGACGCCAACGGCAACCCGGTGCTGACCCGCATGCTGCCGGCCGACAACCCGGCCGCCCGTGCCCTCGGTGCGCAGCCGCTGAAGCCCGAGAAGTCCACCAACTTCTCCCTGGGCCTGGTGCTGCGCCCAACCGACCAGGCCTCGCTGACCATCGACGCCTACCAGATCTCGATTCGTGACCGCCTGCTGTTCAGCGGTGGCATTTCCGGGCCGCTGGCCGAGCAGATCCTCAAGGACGCCGGCTACGGCCAGTACTCCTGGGCGCAGTTCATGACCAACGCCGCCGACACCCGCACCCGTGGCGTCGACATCGTGGGCAAGTACAACCTGGACCTTGAGCAGTTCGGCAACCTGAACCTGTCGGCGGGCTACACCAAGGCCCGCACCACTATCGAAAAGGTCCACGAAAACCCCAACGGCTTCGAAGTGCTGACCCGTGAATCCCGGGGCTTCCTGGAGCACGGTTACCCGGAAGACAAGCTAGTGTTTGGCGCGGTCCACAAGCTCAACCAATGGACCATCGCCCTCAACGAAACCCGTTACGGCAAGTACCGCAAATATGCCTCCAGCGAAGCCAACGCCCAGTACGACCAGACCTTCAGCGCGCAATGGACCACCGACCTGGACGTGAACTACGCCTTCACCAAACAACTGCGGGTGTCGGTGGGCGTCAACAACCTGTTCGACAGCAAGCCTGACGACTACAACACCCGTTTGCGCCAGACCCCGGGCCAGCAATACAGCTACCTGTCGCCGACGGCGCCGGAAGGGGCGTTTTACTACACGCGGCTCAGTTATGACTTTTAAACCCTGATCTTGAAGGGTGTGGAGATCAACTGTGGGAGCTGCCCACTCTGGATCTGTTTTGAATCTCCAAGAGGCTACTCATGAGAACACTAAAAAACCTGCTCGGTGGCTCGCTATTGGCACTCACCGTCCTGGCACAATCAGCCACGGCCGCCGAACCTGCCAAACCGATCCACTTTGGTGACATCACCTGGGAAAGCGGCAGCCTGATCACCGAAGTGCTGCGCCTGATCGTCGAGAAAGGCTATGGCCTGCCCACCGACACCTTGCCCGGCAGCACCGTGAGCCTGGAGGCCGCCCTGGCCAAGGACGATATCCAGGTGATCGGCGAAGAGTGGGCCGGGCGCAGTCCGGCGTGGGTCAAGGCCGAAAGCGAAGGCAAGGTGTTCGGCCTGGGCGACACCGTCAAAGGTGCCACCGAAGGCTGGTGGGTGCCGGAGTACGTGATCAAGGGCGACGCCGAACGGGGCATCAAACCCCTGGCCCCGGAGCTTAAATCCGTCGCCGACCTGGCCCGCTACAAGGATGTGTTCCGCGACCCCGAAGACCCGACCCGTGGGCGCTTCCTCAACAGCCCCACCGGCTGGACCTCGGAGATCGTCAACAGCCAGAAACTCAAGGCCTATGGCCTGACCGACAGCTACGTCAACTTCCGCACCGGCTCCGGCGCGGCGCTGGATGCCGAGGTTGCATCCTCGATCCGTCGCGGCAAGCCGGTGCTGTTCTACTACTGGTCGCCGACGCCACTGCTGGGGCGCTTCAAGTTGATCAAACTGGAAGAACCACCGTTCAACGCCGAAGCCTGGAAGACCCTGGCCGACGCCAACAACCCGCACCCCATCGGTACTCGTTCGATGCCAGCGCACCTGGCGATTGGCGTGTCGGCGCCGTTCAAGGCGCAGTACCCGCAACTGGTGACGTTCTTTGAAAAAGTCGACCTGCCGATTGACCTGCTCAACGGCATCCTCGCGCAAATGGCCGAGAAACGTACCGCGCCGCGTCAGGTGGCCGAAGCGTTCCTGAAAGAACAGCCGCAGGTCTGGCAGCAATGGGTGCCGGCGGACGTCGCGGCCAAGGTCAAGGAGAGTCTCTGATGCGCAAGCTCATCGCAGCCACACTGCTGGCACTGTGCGCCGGGCCGCTGCTGGCGGCAGAACCGGCCACCCTGCGCGTCGGCTACCAGAAAAGCTCGGTGAGCATGGTGCTCGCCCGTGAGCATCACCTGTTCGAGCAAGGGTTGCCGGGCACCAAGGTCGAGTGGATCGAATTCCTCGGCGGCCCGCCGCTGATCGAAGCCCTAAATGGCGGCAGCATCGACATCGGCAATATCGGCGACATCCCGCCGATCTTCGCCCAGGCTGCCGGCATCGACATTCGCTACATCGGCGTCGAGCCCAATGACGGACGCACCGAAGCCATCCTGCTGCCCAAGGACAGCACCGTGCAAAGCGTGGCCGAACTCAAGGGCAAGCGCGTGGCGTTGCTCAAGGGTTCCAGCGCCCACAACCTGTTCCTCAAAAGTTTGCTGCGTGCCGGCTTGCAGTGGAAGGACGTGAACGTGGTGTACCTGTCGCCCTCCGACGGCCGTGCCGCGTTTGAACAAGGCAAGGTCGACGCGTGGGTGGTGTGGGACCCGTACTACTCGGCGGCCGTGGTGGACGGTTCGGCGAAGGTGCTGGGGGATGGCCAGGGGCTGAACCCGGCGGGCAGTTTCTTCATCGCCAGCGGGCCGTTTGCCAAGCAGCACCCGCAGGCGATTGCGGCGATTCTCAAGGTGTTTGCCCAGGCGCAGCGGTTGTCGCTGGACCAGCATGATGAAAGCGTCGCGCTGATGGCCAAGACATTGGGCTTGCAGCCGGCGGTGGTGGAGAGTTACTTCCAGCACCGCTCGCCGACGCCGAGCCGGCCATTGGAAGCGGTGGATATCGCCAACCAGCAACGTACGGCCGACGCGTTTTTTGCCAACGGCCTGATCCCGAAAAAGGTCGATGTGCAGCAGGTTGTGTTCAAGGCCCCTTAACTTGATCCCTGTGGCAAGGGAGCTTGCTGTAGGGAGGGAGCTTGCTGTGGCAGGGGAGCTTGCTTTAGGGAAAGAGCTGTTGTGGCGAGGGAGCTTGCTGTGGCGAGGGAGCTTGCTCCCGCTGGGCTGCGTAGCGGCCCCAAAAAAAACGGGAGCGCTGCGCACTCCAGCGGGAGCAAGCTCCCTCGCCACAACAAGCTCCCTCTCTACAACAAGCTCTTCACCACAACAGGCTCCTCACCACAACACGCTCCCTCCCCAAAGCAATCTCCCTCACCCCATAAAAGCATCTTCAGCATCGACCTTCGCAACCCATCAGTGAGCAGACCATGCAACCGATCTACATCGACTTCCTCAACGGCCTGGACATCGACGAACTGGCCCTGACCAACGACGAAATCCTCAACGCCATCGAATCCAGCCTGGCGATCCAGGGCCGCAGCGAGGCGGTGATCGAACCGCGCATGCACCTGATTCCCGGCGGTGAAATCAACGGCCACTTCAACGTGCTGCGCGGTGTATTGGGCGGCGCAATCGGCTACGCCGGGGTCAAGGTGGTGGGCGACTTTGTCGATAACTACCGCAAGGGCCTGCCCTCGGAACTGGCGATTCTCAACCTGCTGGACCCGGCCACCGGCATCCCCAAGGCCATCCTCGACGCCTCGGCGATCACCGACATGCGCACCGGCGCCGTCACCGCCATCGGTGCCAAATACCTGGCCCGGCCCGACAGCAAAATCCTCGCGCACATCGGTGCCCGTGGCACGGCGTATTGGAACGTGCGGCTGCTGGACCACCTGTTCGACTTCGACGAAATCCGCGTGCACTCGCGCCGCAGTGAAAGCCGCGAAGCCTTCGCCGAACGCCTGCGCCGCGACCTCGGCAAGCCGGTGATTGTCACGGATGATTGGGAGTCCACGGTGCGCGGCGCCGACATCGTGGTGGAAGCTTCACGCCTGGATCAGCCGCAACCGTTGCTGCACACCGAGTGGATCAAGCCCGGTGCCTTCGTCGTGCCCTACGGCACCATGAGCGCGGTGGAACTGTCGTTGACCGACATCATGCACAAGCTGGTGGTGGACGACTGGGGCCAGTGCAAGGGCGGGATGTTCGGCGCATTGCGCGCCCATGTCGACGCCGGAAAACTCAGCGCCGAGACCTTGCATGCCGAGTTGGGGCAGATCGTCGCCGGCTTGAAGACCGGCCGGGAAACCCCCGAGGAAACCATCCTGTTCTGGCACCGTGGCTTGAGCCTCAGCGATATTGCCCTGGGCCACGCACTGCTGGAAAAATCCAGACGCCTGGGGATCGGCCAGCGGTTGCGCTGGGCATGATTCACTTCGATCCCGCCGGTTTGACGATTGAGGATTTGCTGTCGATTGCCCGCCAAGACGCACCGGCTGACTTCAGCGATGCGGCGCGCCAACGTATCGACGAAGGGCATCGACTGTTGCTGCGCCTGGTGGCTGAAGGCACGCCGATTTACGGGGTGACCACCGGCCTCGGTGCGGCGGTGGATACGCAGGTTGCGCCGGTGCAGGCAAACATTCCTTTGGGGCGTGCGGTGGGCGTTGGCCGCCTGGCCAAGCGTGAGGAATTACGCGCGATCACCGCAGCCCGCTTGGCGGGGTTGGCCCAGGGGCGTTCGGGTATTTCGCCGGGTGTGGCGCAGGCGCTGTTGGCGTTACTCAACTGCGGTATGGAGCCCGCGGTGCCGTTGCTCGGCTCGCTGGGCGAGAGCGACCTGGCGCCGTTGGCGCATTTGAGTCTGGCGCTGAACGTGCCATTGACGGGCAAGGATGGCCTGGCGCTGGTGTCGGCCAACTCCGCGAGCATCGGCCTTGGCGCGTTGCTGGTGGCCGAGGCCGAACAGGCATTGAAGGCCATGTTGGCGGGGCTGGCGTTGTCGTGTGAAGGCTATCGGGCCAACCTCAGTCCGTTCCAGCCGTGGGCTTCGCGGTTGCGCCTGGCGCCGGGGCAAAGCGGGCAATCAGCGGCGTTGCTGGAATTGCTGGCGGGCGGCGAATTGGCCGATAACCCGCGCCGGCTACAGGACCCGCTGAGCTTTCGCTGTGCCACGGTGGTTCAAGGCGCGGCGCAACAGGCAATGCAGGCGTTGCGCGAGTTGATCGAACTGGAACTGGCCAGCGGTGCGGACAATCCGGCGTTGATCAGCGAAGACGCGTTGGTGCTGGCCACGGCCAATTTCGACAGCACCCATCTCGCGCTGGCGGCCGAAGGCTTGGGCCTGGCGTTGAGCCGTGTGGCGGTGTGCAGCGCCGAGCGGATTGCCAAGTTGCTGTCGCCGGCTTCCAGTGAACTGCCGCGCTTTCTGATCAACCAGCCCGGGCACGTGGGCATGGCCGCCTTGCAGCGCACCGGTTCGGCGTTGGTGGCGGAGATCGGGCACTTGGCCAATCCGATCCCGGCGGTGAGCGTGCCGGTGGCGGATCGCGTGGAAGATTACGCGGGGCAGGCGCTGGCGGTGGTCGAGAAAACCCGGCAACTGGTGCAGCGCGTGGTGTGGCTGGGCAGCATTGAGTTGATCGTGGCGGCGCAGGCGGTGGACCTGTGCGGCACGGTTCAACTGGGGCAGGGCACCCGGCGTATTCATCAGGCGGTGCGCCGCCAGGTGGCGCACCTGGATCAGGACCGTTCGGGGTCGGTGGATGTGTTGGCGTTAAGTGCATTCATCGAAAACGATGGCTTGAAACCCATTCTCTAAACCAATGAAGACCCAATGTGGGAGCTGGCTTGCCTGCGATAGCGGTGTTGGATTCACCATCGCTATCGCAGGCAAGCCAGCTCCCACATTTTTGACTGCATTTCAGGTCATGGATTTTCAGCGGCCAGGGCGGCAATCACCGCCGGCCGCTCACCGACCCGCTGCTGAAACTTCGCCAACGCCGGCCACTGCTGCAAGTCGATATCAAACAACCCCGCCCAGCGCAGCACCACAAACAGGTACGCATCCGCCACCGAGTACTGCGCGCCCAGCAGGTAATCCTGGCGCTCCAGGGTCTGTACCAGAATCGCAAAACGCTTGAACAACGTGGCCTTGAACAGCGCCTTCACCTCATCGGGAATCGCGTCCTTGAACAACACTCCCAGCCCGCCATGAATCTCGCTGGAGACAAAGTTCAGCCACTCCTGCAAACGCACCCGCTCCCAGCTGCCATTGGCCGGCGCCAGGCCCGCTGCGGGTACACGGTCGGCCAGGTATTGCAGGATGGCGGCGCCTTCGGTCAGTACCTCGCCGTTGTCCAGTTGCAGTGCGGCCACATAGCCCTTGGGGTTGATCTGCAGGAAATCATCACCGTCAGCCGTGAGCTTTTTCTGGTTGTCGACGCGAATCAATTCAAACGGCAGGGCCAATTCCCGCAGCGCGATATGGGAGGCGAGGGAACAGGCATTCGGGGAAAAATACAGCTTCATCGGGGCAACTCCGCAGGACAGTTGCCTTCAGTCTCGTGGGCATGGCACCTTGGGTAAAATTAATCTTTCAGAATCCTGCCATAAGGACAGCTACTGCCATGATGAACCTGATGCACTGGCGCCTGCTGGTGGCCGTGGCGGACAACGGCAGCATCACTGCCGCCTCCGAACGAGTGGGCATGACTCAGTCCGCCGCCAGCCAGGCGATGGCGGCCATGGAGGCCAACCTCGGTGCGCAGTTGTTTGTGCGTGAGGCGCGTCAGACCGTGCCTACCGCCCTGGGCCTGCAGGTGATCGAGCAGGCGCGGGTGATGCTCGGGGCCTTGCAGGCGATTCGCACCACCGTGGACGAAGCGCGGCCGATGCTGCGTGGGACGATTCGCATCGCGAGTTTCCCCATGGTGCTGGCGGTGTTCCTGCCGCCGCTGCTGCGTCGGTTCAACCAGCTTTACCCCGGCATCGAGGTCACGGCCCTGGAAGTGACCGACGATGAAGTGAACACCTTGCTCGACGCGAATCTGATCGACCTGGGCGTGGTGCTCAACCCGCCGTCCGAGCGCAATGCCGCCGTGCTGGGGCGCGATAACTGGGTGGCGGTGCTGCCGATGGCCCACGGGTTTTCCCGGCGCCCGGCGCAGGCAACGGTCACGCTGGAAGAGTTGGTGGAGCAACCGTTCGTGCTTGCCACCGGCGGCTGCACCGTCAACGCCCGCAGCCTGGCGCAGGAAGCCGGCCTGGTGCTGCGCGAGGTGCGGGTGGAAGTGCGCGAATGGAACAGCGCTTTCAGCCTGGTGCGTGAAGGCGTGGGAGTGACGCTGGTGCCCGAGATGACCCTGCCGGCCCAGCGCCAAGGCTTGCGCATCATGCCCCTGGCGGAGCCGGTGCATCGCGAGTTTGCGTTGGTGACATCACGCCACCAACCGCCCTCCGCAGTGGTTAATGCTTTGTTGCAAATGCTGGCTGACTAGTGGCCTTGCATAGCGCCAACGCCTGTCTATGCTCACCCAGAACCGTTGATGACGCTCGGCATATAAAGCGTTTCGGATAGGTTTCTCTATAAAGGTCTGCGATCAAGATTCAAACCGTGAATGGAATGCGCCCGCGTGGGCGTCGGGAAAATAAAGGGTGATCTGACATGTTCAACCGCCAACACAAATCCGACCTGCTGGAAATCGAACGTTTCTCCTGCGCCCTTACCGAAGCCAAAGCCAAATTGGCCGCCATCAGCCGTTCCATGGCAATGATCGAGTTTGATCGCGACGGCATCGTGCTGGATGCCAATGAAAATTTCTGCAAGACCATGGGCTACCGCGCCGAAGAAATTCGCGGCAAGCATCACCGGATTTTCTGCGAAGAGGCCTACACCCACACCGACGCCTACGCCAAGCTCTGGCGCGACCTGGCGCGGGGCGAGCCCCTCAGTGGCACCTTCATGCGGTTGAACAAGCATGGCCAGGAAGTGTGGCTGGAGGCCAGTTACATGCCGGTAATCGGTGCCGACAACCAGGTGCAAAGCGTGATCAAGGTGGCCTCGGACATCTCGGCGCGGATTCACCGCGAGCATGAAAACCAGAGCCTGATCGACGCCATCGGCCGCTCCATGGCGGTCATTGAATTCACTCCGCAAGGCCAGATCCTGAATGCCAACGACAACTTCCTGAAGACGGTGAAGTATTCCCTCAGTGAAATTGTCGGCCAGCACCACAGTCTGTTTTGTCATCGCGGTGAGACCGATTCGCCGGCCTACAAGGCATTCTGGGCCTCGCTCAATCGCGGCGAATATCACTCCCACCGGTTTGAGCGCAAAGACAAATTCGGCCAAACGCTGTTCCTGGAAGCCTCCTACAACCCGATCTTCGATGCCAACGGGCGCCTGTACAAAGTGGTGAAGTTCGCCAGCGACATCACCGACCAGGTCACCACCTTGCGCACGGCTGCCGACTCGGCTCACGCCACCTCGGTGCAAAACGACGCCTGCGCCCGCAAGGGTTCGGAAGTGGTGCAGCAGACCGTGCAGATCATCGAAGAAATTTCCCGTGACCTTAACGAAGCGGCCGTGAGCATCGACGCAGTGAGCAAGCAGTCGGACATCATCGGCACCATCGTCCAGACCATCCGCGGCATCGCCGACCAGACCAACCTGCTGGCGCTGAATGCGGCGATCGAAGCGGCCCGGGCGGGCGAGCATGGGCGCGGGTTTGCGGTGGTGGCGGATGAGGTGCGCAGCCTTGCGGCGCGCACCAGCCAGGCGACGATCGAGATTGTGGATGTGGTGCGCAAGAACCACGACCTGTCGATCAGCGCAGTGTCGAGCATGCAGTCGAGCCTGAGCCGCACAGGGCTTGGGGTGGAGCTGGCGAATGAGGCGGGGCAGGTGATCCTGGAGATTCAGGAAGGGTCACGGCATGTGGTGGATGCGATCAGTCAGTTCAACTCGACACTGCAATTGCAGTAACACCGCAGATCAAATGTGGAATGAGCTTGTGTGGGAGCGGGCTTGCTCGCGAATGCGGTGTGTCAGTCAGCACATGGATTGACTGACACACCGCATTCGCGAGCAAGCCCGCTCCCACATTTGGTTTGTGGTGTGGCTTAGATCGCAGCCAGGGTCTCTTTCACCGTCTGCGCCTGCGGGTCAGCCGTCTTCGCCGCTACCTGCTGCGTCTGCTGCTCTTTCAGGCGTTCTGCCACTTCTTTGGAAATAGCGTCCTGCTTTTCCTGAGGCATGTTCTTCACATCGTCCTCGGTCAAACCCTGTTCCTTGAGCAGTTGCTCGCGGATGCGCTCGGCCGGGCTTTTTTTCATGTAGTCGGTGAAGTCACTGCGGGCCGACGTGGTGGAGTCAGTCTTGGCCGTATCGGTGGTCGAGGCGGTTGCGGTGGTGGCTTGCAACTGCACACGGGTCTTGGCGAAGGCGGCATTGATGTTGTCGGCAGTGGCGTCGGCCGCTGCCTGTGTGGTCGATACAGTGGTAGTGCCCTGTTGCACGTTTTGCGCGGCACCGCTGTACAGCGCGCTGGCCGCGGCGTTGGCCGGGTCCATGTCTGCGCGCTTGATGCGTTGGATCGTCGACTGAGCCTGGGGGTTGTTATTGATCAGCATGATCAGGACACCTGTGGATGTGGGCGGTGCCACAGGTGGAGCAATTAGCGTGCCCAGTGGTATGGCCCCGTGTTTACGGGGCTTTTGGCCGCTACCGTCGGCAAGCTTCGGCGTGCCGACGGCCATTGTTTGCCGCTAGTGGGCAATGTTCTCCAGCGCCAGGTTGCGGGTGCGCGGGCCGAACCAACTGATGGTGATCATCACGATCAACATGCTGCTGGCGATAAACGCCAACACGCCTGGCGTGCCGAGGTGTTCGAGGATCACGCCGATCAACAGGCTGCTGAACACCGTCGACAACCGGCTGAACGAATAGCAGAAACCCACCGCCCGGGCGCGGATATTGGTGGGGAACAGTTCGCTCTGGTAGGAGTGATAACTGAAACTCAGCCAGGCGTTGCAGAAGGTGATCATCACCCCGCAGATCACCAGGCCCACGGCGGTGGTTTGCAGCGCGAACAAACTGCCGAAGATCACCGCGCCGAGCGCCGAGCCGACAATCTGCCATTTGTTCTCAAACCGGTTCGCCACCTTCACAAACAGCAGCGGCCCCAGCGGGTAGGCGAGGGTGATGATGAAGGCATAGCCCAGGCTGTGCGTCACGCTCACGCCCTGGCCCGAGAGCAGCGCCGGCAGCCAGTTGCCGAAGCCAAAAAAGCCGATGGCCTGGAACACATGAAACACAATCAGCATCAACGCCCGGCGCCGGTACGGCGGTTGCCAGATATCGGCGAAGCGCCCTTGGCCCTGCACGCTGACGGCTTGCGGTTCCGGCTCATCGAGTGGCTTGCCGTGGTCTTTCCGGCAGCGCGCTTCGAGGTTGTCCATGATCTGCCCGGCTTCCTCGAAACGGCCTTTTTGTGCGAGCCAGCGCGGCGATTCCGGCAGGCGCTTGCGCAGTTGCCAGATAAACAGCGCAAACACCGCACTGCTCACCACTACCCAGCGCCAGCCGGAAATCCCGAATGGTGCCTGGGGTACCAGCCACCACGACATCAACGCCACCGCCGGCACCGACAGGAACTGGATGAAAAACGCAAAGGCAAACGCCGAGCTGCGCATGCGCTTGGGCACCAGTTCCGAGAGGTAGGCGTCGATGGTCACCAGCTCGATGCCCAAACCAATGCCCACCAGGAAGCGCATGCAGATGATGCCCAGGGCGGAGGTCTGGATACCCATCAACACGGTGGCGACGGTGTACCAGATCAACGCAAAGGTGAAGATCGCCCGGCGCCCGTAGCGGTCGGCAATCGGGCTGAGCAGGCTGGCGCCGAGGAACAGGCCGAGAAAGGTCGCCGAGGCAAAGGCCGCCTGGTCGGAGAAGCCGAATACGCCCTGGCTGCCGGTGTGGAAAATTCCGTCACTGATCAGGCCGGGGCTGATATAGGCAGTCTGGAACAAGTCATACAGCTCGAAAAAGCCGCCAATCGACAGCAGCGCCACCAGGCGCCAGACAGTGGCGACGGCGGGCAACCGATCAATGCGCGCGCTGATGTGGGCGGCGCGGATCGGGTCGATACCGTCTGCAAGAGAGGGTGAAGACATGGGCAGAAGACTCAGTAAGTGATCGGGATCTCGAATGCCTGGAACGCATCATCCACCGGTTGGTAACCCAGCACACGGGTTGTTTCGCTGAGGTCCAGGCGTTTGAAACGGTTATTGGAAATGCCATGGGCGATCAGGTGTTTCACCCCGATGGTTTCCACCGAGCGTTGCAGCAGTTGCACGGCGTCGCGGGGGCTGAGCCAGGCGCTGAGGTCGCGGGCGTTGTTCAGGTCGTGGGTTTCGGGGAATTCAAACGCACCGATGCGCAGGGCGATGGTGGAGAGCGGGGTTTTGGCCGCGTAAAAACCGCACAGGGCTTCGCCGTAGCATTTGCTCACGCCGTACAGGTTGGCGGGCAGTACCGGCATGCCCGGCGTGATCTGCCGGTCTACCGGGTAGCCTTCGATGGTCTGGGCACTGCTGGCGAACACGAGGCGCTTCACACCTGCGGCCACGGCGGCTTCGAACAGGTAAGTGGTGGCCAGGATATTGTTGGGCAACAACTCGTCGAAGGTCGCGCTGGCGTGGGGGATGCCCGACAGGTGCACGATCACGTCAATCCCGTCGAGCAGGGCGGCGAGGGCGGTTTTGTCGCTCAGGTCGGCGGGGATGAAACGGTGCTCGCCGAGGGCGAAATCCGGCTCGATGCGGTCGGTGAGGGTGAAGCGGTAGCGGTCTTTCGAGGCTTGGAAAAACGTCTTGCCGATGCGGCCGCAGGCGCCGGTGAGTAGTACGTTGAGTCCGTTCATTGGGTAGTCCTTGTTTTTAGTTGTGGCCGTCGAGGGCGAAGGTTTTGAAGCCGGGGCGTTGGCTGAGGGTTTCGTAGTAGGCGCTGACCGCCGGGTAGGACGGACGCTCCATGGGCGTCATCCACCAGCGGTGCACCGACAGGCCGATGAGGATGTCGGCGAGTGTGAAGTCGTTACCGGCGACGTAGGCGCCGGTTTTGATCAGTTGCTCTTCAAGCAGGCCCATCTTGTCGTTCCAGCTTTTTACCCCGGCTTTGATGCGTTGCGGGTCCTGGTAGTCCGGGTTCTTGCGTACCAGAGCGTGGAAGGCGTAGCCCCACGACGGGTTGAGTTCGGTGGCTTGCCAGTCCATCCATTGCTCGACCCTCGCACGGGCGACCGGCTCGGTGGGCAACAGGTCGTGGCGTTGGTGCAGGCCCACGAGGTAGCGGCAGATGGTGTTGGATTCCCACAGCACGCCGTTGTCGTCCACGAGTACCGGGACTTGGGCGTTGGGGTTCAGGGCCAGGAATTCGGGGGACTGGGTGGAGGCGAAGCCGATGCCCCAGTCTTCGCGGTTGTAGGAGATGCACAGTTCCTGGCAGGTCCACAGGACTTTTCGCACGTTGATGGAGGAGGTGCGACCGAGGATTTTCAGCGAATGGCCCATGGTGCTTTCCTGACGAGGGTGAGAAGGCAGGGGGCAATTTAGCAGGGGCCAGAAGGCACGGCGAGGTTGTTAAGTGGGCAGGATCAAAAATGTGGGAGCGGGCTTGCTCGCGAATGTGGTGTATCAGTGATGGAAAGGTCGGATGACACACCGCATTCGCGAGCAAGCCCGCTCCCACAGTTTTGACCGCGTGCGGTCTGTTAGATCAGTGGTGATTCCTGGTCCATCAGCTTGCCCATCAGCAATACGCCCAACTCACTCAACTGGTGAATCGCCAATGCGGTGTCGCGGTCTTTGCCGGTGAGTTCATCAGACAGGTCGAGCAATAACGTGCTGACCGAGGAAAACGTCTCGTAGCTGTTGGCGATCAGACTTTCGCTGCTGGCGTCGGGCCTGACGGTGAATAAGGTGGGAGGATTGGGAGTTGCTTTGAACATAGTAAGTGCCCTGTATTAGGCCACCCCCACATCGCTACTAAACGAAAAGGAGGCAGCTGCGCGCAGGTTAGTAGACCGGTGGACACTCATAGCCGGCGCACCCGAGGGTGCCCTACGCACAGCCGCCATCAAGCACAGACAAAATCGTCTGACAGATGAAGCTCATGCACTAAGAGTGAACCAGTTCGGGCTACTAAACCCGATCACTGAGAAATTCAGCGACCGGGCAACCTTAGAGAGCCCTACCCAGGGGCACAAGCCGGCGGATTCTGACGTACCTGTAGGCAACGGAGCAAGGCGCTGCCATCAACACCAGCCACTTCCTACAGCTACCGCCTGTATGCGTTCGCGCAGTCTACTCAAGCTGGTTTGGCTTTACGCTTAAGGGGCCAGTCTGAATATCGAACGTACCCTTAAATTGCCGGTTCTCCGAGCCTGGCCAAGAACCCAGAAAGTGGAACTCTCCGTCCAGATCTCCAGCCTTTTCAAAAAAGTTGGCTTTGTAATCGCCGGACACTGAATGCCAGGATTGTGATGTGTCATTGGCACGGCGGGTGTAATAGCCTTCAGCGTTGGGGCTGAATCCGCCGGAAAATGTACCTTCCGTGTAAGGCAGGACAAGGGTAATAAGCTGAATTTTTCCTAATCCATCAACGTACTCACCCTGAAACCAGAGATCGCCCCGGGTAAAATCATACCGAATGCTGGTAGCTTCGAAAGGCCCATCTACGGATTGCTCAACCTTAAGTGTCCCGCTTAGTACGGGTTGTGCGTTAATTCTGGACTGGTCGGACTGGTCGGAATGGTTCATGTCGAGATGCTCCATCTAACGTGCAGTTGCTATCTCTTATTACTGGATAGTCGCTTGATTAAATGAGCCTTTCGCAGGTTTGTATACTGTCAGAAGTCACAGTGGATTTTCATACTCGCAAGGGCTAGCGTAGAGCGTTTTACCGATGGCCCGTATACAGGACCGGCCTAGGTACTCTCGCGCACCTTCAACTCAAACCCCATGTCCACCACCGGCCGGGCGATCTTGTTGCCCGCCATCACCGTCAACAAATGCTCTGCCGCCCGCCGGCCAATGGCTTCGCGCGGGGTGCTGATGCTGCTCAAGCGCGGCACCATGAACGAGGAAGACGGCAGGTCGTTGAAGCCCAGCACCGAGATCTGCTCCGGCACCTTGATGCCATGGCGCAGCGCTTCCAGCAGCGCACCTTGAGCCAGGTCGTCGTTGCCAAAGAAGATCGCGTCCACATCCGGATGGCTGGCCAGCAACTGCAGGAACAATTCACCACCCAGGCCCAGCGACGATGGCCGTGGCGTCAGCACTTCAAGCGCCGGGTCGTACAACCCCGCCTGTTGCAGAGCGCGCCTGAAACCCTCACCGCGCAACAACGTGCGCTGGTCCAACTGAGCGCCAATGTAGGCCAACCGCTTGCGACCCCGTGAGATCAAATGCGCCGCCGCCGTTTCCCCGGCGTTCAATTGCGAGAATCCTACGCAGTTCAGTCCGGCGCCCGGGTCCAGGTCCATCATGTACACACACGGCACATTGCTCGATTCCACCATGCGCCGGGCACTTTCCGTACGGTCAAACCCGGTCAGCAGCAAACCCCGTGGCTGGTAGGCCATGTAGTTGCGCAGCAGGTCTTCTTCTTCGTCGCGGGAATAGTGGGTGTTGCCGATCAGCACTTCAAAGCCCTTGGGCCGCAGCACCTGGTGGATGGCTTCCAGGGTTTCGATAAACAGCAGGTTGGACAGTGACGGCACCAACACCACCACCGACTGGCTCTGGGCAGACGCCAGGGCACGGGCGGCCGGGTTGACCACGTAGCTCAGTTCGGCGGCGGCTTTTTGCACTTTTTCCACCAGTTCGGTGGCCACGGTGCTGATGCCGCGCAAGGCCCGGGAGGCGGTAATCGGGCTGACGCCAGCCAGGCGGGCCACTTCATTGAGGGTAGGGCGGCCCGTGGTGCGGGTATTTTTATCGTTCTTGGGAGTCATCAGGCGGCTTGCCAAACAAAAATCGAGGCACTAAGGTAGCGCTGTCTCCAAGACCCTGCAAATTCTTGAACGTCGGGATGCCTGTTCCCGTTCAAACCTTTGGAGCAGATGCACGCGTCACTCCATAAAAATGACAAGACGGCGCGGGAAAAGCCTGTTTTTGCACTAGCCTTACAGCGTGCAAAGGTAGCGCTATCTGCGTCTTGAGGTGTTTCATGAGTCAACCTGTTACTGCCCTCGTGATCATGGGTGTTTCCGGCTGTGGCAAGTCCAGCGTCAGCGAGGCCCTGTGCCTGCTGAATGGCGCCACCGCCATCGAAGGCGACAGCTTTCACCCCGCCGCGAACATCGAAAAGATGAGCGCCGGCCATCCCCTTAACGACGAAGACCGCGCCGGCTGGCTCGACATCCTGTGCGATGAGCTGCGCCGCTCGCTCAAGGCCGGCGAGCATCCGGTGCTCACCTGTTCGGCCCTGAAGAAGAAATACCGCGACCACCTGCGCGAAGCCGCGCCGGGCCTGGGGTTTGTGTTTCTGGAACTGACCCGCGAAGTCGCCGCCGACCGTGTATCCCATCGCCCCGGCCATTTCATGCCGGCCAGCCTCATCGACAGCCAGTTCGCCACTCTTGAATCGCCGGTGGGCGAGCCGTTGACCCTGGCCCTCAACGCCAGCGTAGACAGCGTCGAAGAACTGGCCGAGCAAACCAATGCCTGGTGGCTCGAACACGGCTTTGAACCAAACAAATAATTTTTTGCCGGACAAGATAGCGCTGTCCGCCTGCACTGAATTTTTTACCGGCTTTAATAACAACAACAAACAGGAGAGACCCCCATGTTTGGCTTGTCCCACGATACCTATCTGCTGCTCGATGCAGTGGTGACCATCATCGGCCTGATCGTGTTGATCACCCGGTTCAAAGTCCACCCGTTCATTGCGCTGATCATCGCCGCAGGCTTTCTCGGCCTGACCTCGGGCATGCCCGTGGACAAGATCATCAAGGCCTTCCAGGACGGCTTCGGCGGGGTGCTCGGCTTTGTCGGGATTATCCTCGCGCTGGGTACGATGCTCGGCAAGATGATGGCCGATTCCGGCGGTGCCGATCAGATCGCGCAAACCCTGGTGCGGGCCTTCGGCAAGGAGAAGGTGCAGTGGGCAATGATGTTCGCCGCGTTCCTGGTGGGCATTCCGCTGTTCTTCGAGATCGGTTTTGTGTTGCTGATCCCGCTGGTGTTTATCGTCGCGCGCCGTACCGGTGTGTCGCTGATCAAGATCGGCATTCCGCTGCTGGCCGGCCTGTCGGCGGTGCACGGCCTGGTGCCACCGCACCCGGGCCCTCTGCTGGCGATCGGCGTGTTCGGTGCCGACATCGGCAAGACCATTCTCTACGGCCTGATCGTCGCGCTGCCTACGGCGATCATCGCCGGCCCGCTCTACGGTTCGTTTATCGCCAAGTACATCCCGGGCAACCCGTCCCAGGAACTGGTAGACCAACTGGCCAGTGAGCAACCGGAATCCAAGACCCTGCCGAGCTTCAGCATCACCCTGATCACCGTGCTGTTGCCGGTGTTCCTGATGCTGCTGAAAACCTTCGCCGACGTCGCCCTGCCAGACGGCCATGTGATCCGCAACTGGATGGACATGATCGGTCACCCGATCACCGCGTTGCTGCTGGCCTTGCTGTTGTCGCTGTACACCTTTGGCCATCGCCAGGGCATTGGCTCCAAGCAAATCCTCAAGCTGCTCGACGCCAGCCTGGCGCCGACTGCAGCGATCATCCTGATCATCGGCGCCGGTGGTGGCTTCAAGCAGATGCTGGTGACCAGCGGCGTAGGTGATGTGATCGGCCATATGGCGGTGACCGCGCAGATCAACCCGATCCTGCTGGCCTGGCTGGTGGCGGCGGTGATTCGTGTGGCTACCGGTTCTGCGACGGTGGCGACCATTACCGGTGCCGGCATTGTAGTGCCGGTGGTAGGGATGATTCCGGGGGTGAACCGCGAGTTGCTGGTATTGGCGACGGGGGCGGGCTCGCTGGTGCTGTCTCACGTCAACGATGCGGGGTTCTGGCTGGTGAAGCAGTACTTCAATATGACCGTGGCCGAGACGTTCAAGACCTGGACGGCGATGGAGACCATTCTGTCGGTGGTGGCGTTGGGCTTTATCATGTTGCTGTCGCTGGTGGTCTAGGCGGTAAGTGATCGTTCCCACGCTCCGCGTGGGAACGCATCCTGTGACGCTCCGCGTCACAAGCGGACGCAGAGCGTCCAAGGCGGCATTCCCACGCAGAGCGTGGGAACGATCATCGGGTCAGGCGTCAGCTTTCTTGACCAGCCCATCCGCCCGGAACATCGCCCGGATGCCCCGCACCGCCTGGCGAATCCGGTCCTGGTTTTCGATCAGTGCAAAGCGCACGTGGTCGTCGCCATACTCACCAAAGCCAATCCCCGGCGACACACACACCTTCGCCTCAAGCAGCAGCTTCTTGGCAAACTCCAGCGAGCCCATCGCGGCATACGCCTCGGGAATCTTCGCCCAGACGTACATCGACGCCTTCGGGTTCTCGACCATCCAGCCCAGCTCATGCAGGCCTTTCACCAGCACGTTACGGCGCTGGCGGTACTGCTCGGCAATGTCCTTCACGCACTGCTGATCGCCTTCCAGCGCCGCAATCGCCGCGACTTGCAGCGGGGTGAAGGTGCCGTAGTCGTGGTAGCTCTTGATCCGCGCCAGGGCGTTGACCAGTTCCGGGTTGCCCACCATGAAACCGATGCGCCAGCCGGCCATGTTGTAGCTCTTGGACAGGGTGAAAAACTCCACCGCGATGTCCTTGGCCCCCGGCACTTGCATGATCGACGGAGCTTTCCAGCCGTCGTAGACGATGTCGGCGTAGGCCAGGTCATGCACCACCAGCACGTCGTACTGCTTGGCCAGGGCGATCACCCGTTCGAAGAAGTCCAGTTCCACGCACTGCGCGGTGGGGTTGGACGGGAAGCCGAGGATCATCATCTTCGGCTTGGGGATCGAGCCACGAATCGCACGTTCCAGCTCAGCGAAGAAGTCCACCCCCGGAATCAGCGGCACCGAACGCACCTGGGCGCCGGCAATCACGGCACCGTAGATGTGAATCGGGTAGCTGGGGTTGGGCACCAGCACCGTGTCGCCCTGGTCCAGGGTGGCCAGCATCAAGTGCGCCAGGCCTTCCTTGGAACCGATGGTCACGATGGCTTCGGTTTCCGGGTCGATGTCCACTTCGTAGCGGTCTTTGTACCAGCGCGAAATCGCCCGGCGCAGCCGCGGAATGCCTTTGGAAGTGGAGTAACCGTGGGTGTCTTCGCGTTGGGCGACGGTGACCATTTTTTCCACGATGTGCGGTGGCGTGGCGCCGTCCGGGTTACCCATGCTCAAGTCGATGATGTCTTCGCCGCGCCGACGCGCAGCCATCTTCAGCTCGGCAGTGATATTGAACACGTAAGGGGGGAGTCGATCTATGCGCGCAAAGCGGCGCGGCGAACCTGGTTCGGCCATTGTTGCCTCGAAATACGTAAGCGCCCGGAACCGTCCGAGCGACGTCGGCCACTGCGGTGGCCTGCGGGGCAGACAATACGGTCGGTGATGGCCAATTGTCCAGATGCTGTGGGAAAAATTTCTGCTTGGAGTGCGACGGGGATATGCCCCTATACTCGACGCGGGTTTGTTCCCTCATAAGAAGGAGACTGTTCAGATGGATCAACAGACAAAACTGCCGTTACAGCCGCGCATGGAAGAGGGCAAGGCCCTGGTGATCGCGGGCGTGCAAGGGCGTTATTCAAAGGCCACGATTGGCGATATTCCCAAGTTGTGGGAGCTGTTCGACAGCTGCTTCAAAGAGATCAAGAAACGCGTCGGCGGCGTGACCTATGGCGTGTGCTACAACGCCAAACACGATGAATTCGACTACCTGGCGGGCATCGAGGTGCCGACCAAGGGCGATGTACCGAGCAACTTCCAGTCGATTGAAATCCCGGCCCATCGCTATGCCGTGTTCCCGCATTTTGGCCCGGTGCAGGCGCTGGCGCAGACTTATGAACGCATCATGTTCGAATGGCTGCCGGCCTCCGGGTACAAGGTGGTCGGGGCTGATTTCGAGCGCTACAGCGCCGATTTCGATGTGGGTAAAGGCACGGGCTCCGTGGAAATCTGGATCCCGATCAACGCCGAATCCGCCTGATCGCGCCACTGGCAGGAGCGAGCACGTTCGCTCCTGCAATGGCCTCTCAATACAGCGTGGCCTTGACCCGCTCCGGCATCTCGCGGTCATAGGCTTCGGCGTCGAACGCGCCATCATTCAAGCGCTTGTGAAACGCCCCGGCGGAGGGCAGTGCAGAGCGATCCAGATGCTTTTCCGGGTTCCAGCAATCGGAGCGCACAAAGGCTTTGGAGCAATGGAAATATGCCGCCTCCACCTGCACCAGAATCACCGAACGGGCGGCTTTGCCATTTACCGCAAAGCTCTCCAGCAACCCAGGCTCGATGGAAATCTGCGCCCGGCCATTGACCCGCAACGTCTCGCCAATGCCCGGGATGATGAACAGCAACGCTATGCGCGGGTCCACCACCAGATTACGCAGGGTGTCGAGGCGGTTATTCCCCGGCCGATCCGGAATCGCCAGCGTGCGCTCGTCGATGATTCGTACAAAACCTGGCACGTCGCCACGGGGCGAACCGTCGATGCCGTCCGGGCCGGATGAACTCACCACCACCAAGGGTGACGCGCGGACCATGGCCTGGTAATCCTCGTTGAGAAACGGGATTTCCTTGCGCACGGCGCGTTCGTGGGGCAGGCCGTAGAGGGATTCGAGTTGTTCCAGGGTTGTTAGCATCTTCACCAGCTCCTTATTGTTTAAAACACCCACGCCAACCGGCGCTCATACCCAATCCGCCCCTTATACGCCTCCCCGCTGTCCACCCAACCCTGCTGCAAATACAGCCCCATCGCCGCCACATTGTCCGTGTCCACCGACAGCTCCAGCGCCTTGATCTGCGGCCAAACCAGGCGCGCGGCGGCGGGGAGGGCTTGCAGGCAGGCTTTGCCAAACCCCAGGCCTTGCTGATGGCGATCGACTTGCAACGCATGCAGCGTGGCGCTGTGTTCATCCGCCCAATGGGGCAGGCAGGGTGGGCGTTTGAGCAGCAGGAAGGCCACGGGAATCTCGTCGGCGAGTAACGCAAAGCCTGCCACGCCAGGGTTCGGATTGACCAGCAGGGTGTTCAGCGCACAGTAGATATCGCCGGAAAAACCCAGTTGTTCGGGATGCACTTCCAGGGCGTTGAGTTGCTGTTGTTGCAGGGCAGTCAACGTCTGATAGGCGACGAGGCGGGTTTCCATCGGCGTAGCATCCGAAATCCTACATAGAAGCGCGGATTCTAGCGGGTTTGCGCTAGTCGCAATTATTTTTTGCGGGACTGTCGATTGGCCCGGGGCTCAGTCGACTAAGGGTGTCTTCAGTGATTTTTCCCGCAAGGAGTATCGCCATGAGCACCGCAATCAGCAGCTTGATCGAACAATGGAAACAGGCGGTCACCGCCAAGGATGTCGAGAAAATAGTCAGCTTTTACGCCGACGATATCGTCGCGTTCGACGCCGTTAGCGCCCTGCAGTTCAAGGGCAAGGTCGCCTATCAGGCGCACTGGAAGGCGTGCATGGAGTTCTGCCCGGGCCCCGGGGTTTTTGACTTCCATGAGATGCATATCGTCGCCGGCGATAACAGCGCCTTTGCCCACTGGCTCGCGCACTGTGGCGGCACCGGGCCCGACGGCGTACTCAAGACCTGCTGGATGCGCGTCAGCGCCGGCTACCAGCGCGTTGGCGGCGAGTGGAAAGTGGTGCATGAACATTGGTCGGCACCGTTCGACATGGAAACCGGCGCCGGTCTGTTCGACCTGAAACCTTGAGCGCCGCGAACTATAGTCAGTTGTCCGAAAACGGAGAATCCCATGAAATACCTCTGCCTGATCTATAGCAACGAACAGGTGCTGCACGATTCGCCCGACAGCCCCAAGGACCCGGAATGTTTCGCCTATGGCCAGTCCGTGCAGGCCAGCGGGCGCATGCTCGCCGCCGAGCCGCTGGAGTCGGTGAGCACCGCCACCACCGTGCGCATGCGCAATGGCAAGTTGTCGATCACCGACGGACCGTTTGCGGAAACCAAGGAGCAGCTCGCCGGGTTTTACCTGATCGAAGCCAAGGACCTGAATGAAGCGATCCAGGTGGCCGGCGGCATACCGGCCGCCCGGGTCGGCAGTGTGGAAGTACGCCCCGTGCGTGAATTGAATCTCTGATCACAACAATAAAACCCAGGAGGTTTCCCATGAGCATTCAACCCAAACCCGCCGAATTTGAACTGTCCATCAGTCGCTTGATTGATGCCCCTCGCAGCCGCGTGTTTCGCGCCTGGACCGAGCCGGCCTTGTTGCAGCAGTGGTGGGGCCCACACGGCATGACCACTCCCGAGTGCGAAATGGACCTTTGGGTGGGTGGGCAATTTCGCACGCTGATGCGCGCGCCGGACGGCAGCGAATACCCGACCCAGGGCGTATTCCTGGAGATTACCGCCCCCAGTCGGCTGGTGTTTACCGACGCCTTCACCCCCGGCTGGATCCCTTCGGGCCAGCCATTCATGACCGCCGAAGTCACCTTTGAAGATGTCGACGGCAAAACCCTCTATACCGCCCGCGCCATGCACTGGAGCGCCGAGACCAAGCAGGCCCACGAAGCCATGGGCTTTCACGAAGGCTGGGGGCAGAGCCTCGACCGGCTGGTGACGCTGGTGACCGAAGGCCTGCGCGATTGACGGTGCAGGCCCGGGTTGAAGCGGTTTATCGCAGCGAATCGCGGCGCATCCTGGCGACCCTGATTCGCTTGCTTGGCGATTTCGACCTGGCTGAAGAAGCCTTGCACGAGGCGTTCTTCGTCGCAGTCGAGCGCTGGGGGCAGGATGGTGTGCCGGATAACCCCCGGGCCTGGCTGGTCTCGACCGGGCGCTTCAAGGCCATCGACCGTTTACGTCGCCAGGCGCGTTTTACCCCGTTGTTGCAGGCGCAAGCCGATGCGCTGGAAGCGGCAGACTGGAGCGTTGAAGACGTGGAAGACGACCGCCTGCGCCTGATCTTCACCTGCTGCCACCCGGCCCTGGCGGCGGATGCCCAGGCGGCGCTGACCTTGCGTGAGATCTGCGACCTCACCACCGAGGAAATCGCCCGGGCGTTTCTCGCCACGCCCACTAGCATCGCCCAGCGCATCGTGCGGGCCAAGGGCAAGATCCGCGAAGCGAAGATCCCCTATCAGGTGCCATCCCTGGCGGAGTTGCCCGAGCGCCTGGACAGTGTGCTGCGGGTGATTTACCTGGTGTTCAACGAAGGCTATTCGGCGTCCATGGGCGCCGACCTGACCCGTGAAGACCTGACCCGCGAAGCGATTCGCCTGGGCCGTTTGCTGATGGAGCTGTTGCCGGAACCGGAAGTGATGGGCTTGCTGGCGCTGATGTTGCTCCACGAGTCCCGGCGCCCGGCACGCACCTCGGCGGGCGGCGAATTGGTGCTGCTGGATGAGCAGGACCGTTCGCTGTGGGATGCGTCGTTGATTGCTGAAGGATGCGCCCTGGTGGAGAAATCCCTGACCACACGCCGCTTCGGGCCCTACAGCCTGCAGGCAGCGATTGCGGCGGTACACGCTGAAGCCGTGAGCGCCGATGAGACTGATTGGCCGCAGATCGTCGGGCTGTATGACGTGTTGCTTGGAGCGATGCCATCGCCGGTGATCGAGCTGAATCGCGCGGTGGCCGTTGCGATGCGCGATGGGGCGCAGACCGGTTTGCAATTGGTGGACGGCATTCTGGCGCGGGGGGAGTTGGTGGACTATCACCTGGCGTACTCGGCGCGTGGCGAGTTTTGTCGGCGATTGGGGCGAGTGGAGGACGCGCGGCGAGCGTTTGAACGGGCGCTGGCATTGACCCGGCAAGTGCCCGAAAAGCGCTTTATCGAGCGGCGTTTGGCCGAACTCAAATAGTGCAGGCGCCGGAGATCCAAATGTGGGAGCGGGCTTGCTCGCGAATGCGGTGTGTCAGTCAACATTTCAGTGACTGATCCACCGCATTCGCGAGCAAGCCCGCTCCCACATTTGTTCGATGTTGTCTTGATGAATGAGTTACGGCTGCTGACGCGTCGCCGCCAACACGATCTCGCGAATGCACACATGCTGCGGCTGCTGGTAGGCATAGGCAATCGCCGAAGCCACATCATCGGCGCTCAGCACGGTGCCGCCCATGTCCTGTTTCCACGCCTGGTAGCCGGTCTTGATGGCTTCGTCGGTGGTGTGGCTCAGCAGTTCGGTTTCCACCGCGCCCGGCGCAATGGTGATCACACGCACATTGTGCGGCGACATTTCTTCCCGCAGGTTTTCCGAAATCCCATGCACGGCGAACTTGGTGCCTACATAGGCGACGTGGTTGGGGAAGGTCTTGCGCCCGGCCACCGAGCTGACGTTGATGATGGTGCCGCCCTTGCGCTTGACCATGCTGCCAGCCACCGCATGGATGCCGTTCAGCAGGCCCTTTACGTTGACGTCGAGCATCTGCTCCCACTGTGCCGGGTCCTGTTCGCTGACCGCGCCCAGCAGCATCACGCCGGCATTGTTGATGAGTGCATCGGCCGGGCCGAATTGGGCTTCGGCTTCTTTCACCGCTGCCACCAGCGCGGCGCGGTCGGTGATGTCGACACCGCGGCTCAAGGTGTTCGGCAACTCCAGCGCATTCAGCCGGTCGACGCGGCGGGCCAGCAGCAACACCGGGTGGCCGGCGGCCGACAGCAAGCGCGCGGTGGCTTCGCCAATGCCCGAACTGGCGCCGGTGATGATGATCAATGGCTTGCTCATGATGGAACTCCTGAAATAAGAAAAACAAATAACTGAACGTGGCGCGCAGTATATTTAGCCCTCGGCTGGCTGAAAAATGCCTTATTCCTCTGTCTGTCATCGGTATTAACTATGGATGTGCGTCATCTCAAGGCGTTTCTCGCGGTATTCGAGGAACGCAATATCACCGCCGCCGCCCAGCGCCTGTTCATCAGCCAGCCGACGTTGTCGGTGACTATCAAGCAACTGGAAGAAGAACTGGGCGTGGCGCTGTTTCTGCGCCAGTCTCGTGGGGTCGAGGTCAGTGACGAGGCGCGGGTGCTGTACCCGCAAGCCCGGCGCATGGTGGCCGAGGCCGACGCATTGAGCCGCTTGTTTCGCGGGCGCGAAAACCGCATCGCCCTGGAACTGGGGGTGGAAGGCGATATTGCCGACAGCCAGATCGAAACTTTCCTGCGCATGGCGCACCAGGGCCTGCCGGGTTTGCTGCTGACCTTGCAGGAAGGCTGCGAAGGAGAAGGGCGCCTGGCGGTAGAGGAAATGTGCTGCGAGGACGAATTGTTCCTGCCGCTTTGGGAAGAGTCCTACGTGATGGCGCTGCCGATTGCGCACCCGATGGCGGCGGGCGGCAAGGAGCAGGCCTGGGCGCCGATCGAAGACTGGATCACCTGCCCGCAGCATGATTCCCACCAACGGCTGATGGCCTTGTACGGCCGCTCGCCCCAGGCGGTGGCCGGGCATGCCGGTTCGTTGACCCAGGCATTGCACATGGTGGCGGCCGGTGTCGGCGTGGCGATGTTGCCGCAGTCGCTGGCGACGGAGCGGGCCGGGGTGGTGATTCGCCCCTGGCACCTGCCGGCACCGACGCGTCGGGTGGGCTTGTGCTTTGCCGCCCAGGCCCTGGAGTTGCCGGCGTTGCGGGCCTTGCATGAGTATTTCCAGAACAACCGCCCGCCGCAGATTGAAGCCGCCTGACGGCGCCTTTGAATTCACCGCAAATTCAATGTAGGAGCTGGCTTGCCTGCGATAGCGGTGGTGACTGACACACCGCTATCGCAGACAAGCCAGCTCCCACATTTGATCTTCATTGTTGCGAATAGTGTGTTCCGGCGTTATTCCAGCATCTTGCCCAGCAGCCAACTGCCGGCCGGGCCGGGCGGATGCTGGCGTGACCACAACGCGTCCACCGCCACCGAGCGCGGCCAGCCCCGGGCCTTGATTTCACACAGGTGGTCGCCGCCAAACCGCTCCACCAGCCAGCGCGGCAGCGGTGCCCAGCCAAAACCCAGCTGCGCCATTTCCATCAGCATCAGGTAACTGGGCGCTGACCACACTCGGCCCAGGCCGCGGGTTTCATTCGGGTTGATGATGCTCGCCAGGCGCAGTTCGCGGTGTTGTTCCAGGGTTTGCTGGTCGATGTCCGCAAGGTTCGCCAGCGGATGTTTGGGGGCGACAAACAGCGCGATTTCCGTGCGCTCTTCCACGGTGGTGCTGGTGAGGTCCGGCGGGTAAACCTCCTGCATCTCGATAAACGCAATCTGCGCCCGGCCACTTTGCACCAGGGCGATCAAGTCCTCGCATTCGGCGATCAGGCATTCCAGTTCCAGGTCCGGGTAGCGCTCCTCGAAGGCGCTGAGGGCGGTTTCGAAACGGTCCGACTGGTACGTATCGGACATCGCGATACTCAACTTCGGCTCCAACCCCTGGGACAACTGGCTGGCCGCCAACTCCAGGCGGCTGCTGGCTTCCAGCACTTGCTCGGCGCGTTGCAGCAGCACATGCCCGGCCGGGGTCAGCGTCGGCTTGCGGCTGCTGCGATCAAACAGCACCACATCCAGGTCAATCTCCAGGCTGGCCACCGCCGCGCTGACGGTGGACTGGCTCTTGCCCAGCTTGCGCGCCGCCGCTGAAAACGAACCGTGGGTCGCCGCCTGCACAAACGCCTGAAGCACTTCGTGGGATGCCATGACTATCGCCTTGATCGATGGTTATTGGTTATGAAGTATCGAGTCAAAGGGTAATGATGGCAACCATCGTCACTCACGGAGAACGGGTCATGACACCCACCAAGTCGATTACTGAACGCGTTTGGCAGGCCATTGGTTTTGAAGGTTTGGCCTTGTTGATCTGTACACCGCTGCTGGCGTGGATCATGGATAAACCGGCCCTGGAGATGGGCGTCGTGACCTTGGCCATCAGCCTTATGGCACTGGCCTGGAACGTGATTTTCAACGGCCTGTTCGACCGTCTCAAGGCGCGCCTGCAACTGTCCGGCGGGGTGTGGACCCGCGTGCTGCATGCGTTGATGTTTGAAGGCGGCCTGGTGGCGATCTGTGTGCCGTTGATTGCCTGGTGGCTGAACATCAGCCTGATGCAGGCGTTTATCCTCGACATCGGCGTGTTGTTGTTTTTCCTGCCGTACACCTATGTGTATCACTGGGCGTATGACGCCGCGCGGGAGCGGATCCTGCAGAAACGGATGCGCACCGCGTAGGAGTCCGGCTTGCCGGCGATGGCGATTTTGGATACGTCATCGCCGGCAAGCCAGCTCCTATAGGGGTTGTAGGGCGGCCACAAAATCGAGGAATGCCCGCACCTTGGCCGCCGGCAAATGCCGCGATGGGTAGAAGGCATACAACGGGAAGCGCTCGTCGGGCCAGTCGGGAAACAACTCGATCAACGCGCCGGATTCCAGCGCCGGTGCCAGCCCAAGGTCGAGCATTTGCGCCACGGCATGGCCGTGTTCGCACACGCTGTACAAGGTCCCTGCATCGTTGACCACCAGCCGCCCGCTGGTGGCGATGTTGACCTGCTCGCCCGGCCGGTGGAATTCCCAGCCAAACGGCCGGCCGGTCTGGGAGTCGCGAAAGTCGATGCACACGTGCTGGCCGTCTTCCAGGTCCTTGGGGTGTGAAGGGCGACCATGCCGCTCGAGATAAGCTGGCGAGGCCAACGTCAGCACCCGCACTTCCATCAGCTTGCGGGCGATCAGCGAGGACGATTGCGGAATGCCAAAACGGATGGCCAAATCAAAGCCATCCGCCACCAGGTCCCCGAGTTGATCCCGTGTGTGCAGGTCCAACTGCAACTGCGGGTACTGACTCATGAATTCACCCAGCACCGGCCCCAGCACCAGCCGCGAAAAGTACGGGTCGATGTTCACCCGCAACCGCCCGCGCACCGTCAGGGCGCTGTCGGCCGCCGAGCTGGCGGCTTCTTCCAGGCCGGCCAGCAGCGGGGCGATTTCCTGGTAGAAACGCCGACCTTCGTCGGTCAATTGCACCGAGCGGGTAGTGCGGTCGAACAGGCGGATGCCCAAGCGTTTTTCCAGCCGCGAAATAGCCCGGCTGACCCCCGAAGGCGTCATCTCCAGGCTGTCGGCGGCGCGGGCGAAACTGCCGCTGTCGACCACGGCGGCCAGTACGCCCATGCCACCGGCCAGTCCAGGATCAAAACTCATGGGTGATTGCCTGTCAGGTAACCGAAAGCATTGATGCTAGCGGAGAATCCGAGCGCGTTACAGAAACATCCCGCCCGAGGCCTCGACCCGTTGCCCGGTGATCCAGTTGCTGCCGTCGGCCAGCAGGGTAGAAATCGCCCCGCCGATATCATCCGGCAAGCCTGCGCGACCGAGGGCGGTGTTGTTGGCGACCATCGCGTTCACGTCCGGATTGTCGCGCACCACGCCGCCGCTGAAGTCGGTGGCAATCGCGCCGGGGGCCAGAGTGTTGACGGTGATGCCACGGGCACCCAGTTCCTTGGCCTGGTAGCGGGTCAGCACTTCCACCGCGCCTTTCATCGAGGCATAGGCCGAATAACCCGGCAGGCTGAAGCGCGCCAGGCCGCTGGAGATATTGATGATGCGGCCACCGTCGCTGATCAGCGGCAGCAGTTTCTGGGTCAGGAAAAACGGGCCCTTGAAGTGGATCGCCACCAGTTGGTCGAACTGCGCTTCGGTGGTGTCGGCGAAGCTGGCGTGGGCGCCGACCCCGGCGTTGTTGATCAGGAAGTTGAAGTGCGCCTGGCCGAACACGTCCTTCAATACCGAGCCGACCTGGGCGGTGAACGCCTCGAAGGTGGAACTCTGGCTGACGTCCAGTTGCAGCATGGCCGCCTTGCCGCCCAGCGCTTCGACTTGGGCGACCACGGCCTGGGCTTCGTCCGCTGCGCTGTTGTAGGTACCGATAATGTCGACGCCTTGTGCCGCCAGGTGCAGCGCAGCGCTTTTGCCCAGGCCGCGGCTGGCGCCGGTGATGAGTGCGATTTTACGGGTCATGGTGAAGTCCTCGGGGCGTGTGATGGTTCGTGGGACTGAGTGTATTTGTCCGGCCATAACGTGATAAACAGAGCTATGCCGGAATCACTGGCCGGATAAGGCGAACAATCCCATGAACAAACTAGAGTTGCTGCGTACCTTCGTGCGCGTCACCGAACTGTCGAGTTTCACCCAGGCGGGCGAGAGCCTGGGCTTGCCGCGCTCCACGGTTTCCGAGCATGTGCAGGCGCTGGAAGAGTTGCTGGGCGCGCGCCTGTTGCAGCGCACCACGCGCAAGGTCCAGGCGACCCAGGACGGGCGCGTGCTGTATGAGCGCAGCAAGGATTTGCTGTCGCACATGGAAGAGCTGGAAGGCTTGTTTCGCCAGGATGAAGCGCAGCTGGCGGGGCGCATTCGGGTGGACATGCCCAATGTCATGGCCCGGGAATTGATCCTGCCGCGCCTGCCCGAGTTCATGGACCTGCACCCGCTGATCGAGCTGGAAATCAGCAGCACCGACCGCCAGGTTGATTTGCTGGCGGAAGGTTTCGACTGCGTCTTGCGCGTCGGTGCGCAGCCGGACCAGTCGGTGGTAGCCCGCTTGTTGTGCAGCATGCCGATGATCAACTGCGCCAGTGCTGCGTACCTGAAGCGCCACGGCGTACCCAGGACGCTCGCTGATTTGGCTCACCATCAGTTGGTGCATTACGTACGCCCGCTGGGCTCACGTTCTCCAGGGTTTGAATACGTACAAGGCAACAAGGTGCAGCGGATTCCCATGGCCGGGCGCGTCACGGTCAACAGCACCGACGCTTACCGGGCGGCGTGCATCGGTGGCTTTGGCCTGACCCAGGTGCCCGCCCTGGGCATTCACGATCAACTGGCCAGCGGCGAGTTGGTGGCGGTGCTGGCGGACTATCCGGCGCCGGCACTGGACGTGTCCCTGCTGTACGCCGGCCAACGGCATTTGCCGCTGCGGGTGCGGGTGTTCATGGATTGGCTGGCCGCCACCTTGCAGGCTGCTTTCAACGCCGGGCAGACAACTGCTGCGGCGCCAGGAATGCATCATGGAAGTAATCCCGAAACGCCTGCATCGCCGGAGTGAAATCGCGCTCGCGGTGCCAGGCCAGGCCGACGCTCATGGGCGTGACCTTGTCGGTGACGCTCACGGTTTCGATGCGTTTGCCTTCCAGTGACCACGGGCGATGCACCAGGTCTGACAAGATCGCCACGCCGCTGCCGTTGGCGACCATGCTGCGCACTGCCTCCACCGAACTGGTGCGCAGCCGCACCTTGGGGGTTTGCCCGGCCTGTTCCCAGTAGCGCATGGCGCTTTGTTCGGCTTCGTCGACGGTGAGGAAAATGTACGGCTCCCTGGCCACATCGGCGAGGCTCACGGCGGGGCGTTCGCACAACGGGTGATGGCTGGGCAGCCACAGGCGGCGTTCGGAGTTGAAGAGGATTTCCGAGACGATATCCGCGTGGGTGAGGTTGGCGGTGAGCACCACGGCCATGTCGAACTGGCCGTTAAGCAGGCCGTGTTCGATGGCCTGGCGTTCCTGTTCGAACACCTCGATGGTCACGTCCGGGTGCCAGTGTTCCATGCGCTGCAAGTGGTGCGGCAGGAAGTAACCGAGCACGGTGTAGCTGGCGGCCACCCGCAATACGCCGCTGGCGCGGTAGTCCGGCAACGGGCTGTTCAGGGCATCGTCGACGCTGCGCACAATCACATACGCCCGGTTGAGGAAATGCCGCCCGGCGTCGGTCAGGCTCATGCCCTGGGCCGAGCGCACGAATAGCTGCGCGCCGAGCATCGCTTCCAGCTCCTTGATCGCGGTGGTCACCGCCGATTGGGAGATGTTCAGGTGAATCGCCGCCTGGGAGATCTGGCCGATTTCGGCGGTGGCGACGAAGTAGCGGATTTGGCGCAGGGTCAGGGACATTGGTTTCTCCGCTCGCTCCCACGCTCTGCGTGGGAACGATCAGTATCGGGTATCTGATTTTCAGAAGATGGGCCATCTGATAATAGATCTTCCCAAGGGGTCAAGCCGCAGCCTAATTTCCATCGCAAGAACTTCAACGGAGCGACCCCGATGCAGGCAGTGGATTTCAATTCGGACATGGGCGAAGGCTTCGGCCCCTGGACCATCGGCGACGGCGTCGACAGCGAACTGATGGCCTACATCAGCTCGGCCAACATCGCCACCGGCTTTCACGCCGGCGACCCGGGCACCATGCGCCGTACCGTCGAACGCGCCAAGCAGTTGGGCGTGGCGATTGGCGCGCACCCGGGTTTTCGCGACCTCGTAGGTTTCGGCCGACGCCATATCAACGCCCCGGCCCAGGAGCTGGTGGACGACATGCTCTATCAGCTCGGCGCCCTGCGGGAAATCGCCCGGGTGCAGGGCCTGACGCTGCAACACATCAAGCCCCACGGCGCGTTGTACATGCACCTGGCGCGGGATGAAGAAGCGGCGCGGTTGCTGGTGGAAAACCTGCAACGCCTGGAACCCACGCTGTTGCTGTACTGCATGCCCAACTCGGTGATCTGGCGCATTGCCAAGGAACTCGGCCAGCCGGTGGTGCGGGAGTTTTATGCCGACCGTGAGTACGATCTCACCGGCTCCATCGTGTTTACCCGCAATGTGCGGGCGCTGGATCCGGCGACGGTTGCGGCGCGTGTCCTGCGTGCCTGCCAGACCGGCCTGGTGCGCACGGTTGAAGGCGAAGACCTGTTTATCGAATTCGATTCCATTTGCCTGCACAGCGACACCCCCGGCGCCCTTGAACTGGTGGAAGCCACTCGTGAAGCGCTGGATCAGGCGGGCATCGAAGTACGCACACCCCGCTGACCGACACCGGTGCCCAGACACCGGGTCTGACTGATTTTTTGCCTGCCTTTCTACAATGATTCCAAGAGGAACAGACATGGCTGAATCTTCCCCGATCCGCTACAGCTTTGGCGGTGATGAACACCTGTTTGCCGAGGTCAGCGAGAGCATGTCCCTGGAGGCTTTCTTCAAGGGCATGGCCGTCACCCGCGCGGTGGAGCGCCTGGCCCTGGACGGTGTGCTGGACGTCTGCCTGGCAAATGCCTCGTTCCAGATTCGCTTCGACCCGGACCGCATCGCGCCCCACGTGTTGCTCGACGCGGTACAAAGCGCCGAAGCCCAGGCCGTGGCCGAACGTACCTTGCACACCCGCATCATCGAAATCCCGGTGCTGTACAACGACCCCTGGACCCATGAAACCCTGATGCGCTTTCGCGACCGTCATCAGGACCCGACCGGCACCGACCTGGAATACGCAGCGCGGATCAACGGCCTGGCGGATGTGGACGCGTTTATCGCGGCCCACAGTGGCGCGCCGTGGTTTGTCTCGATGGTGGGGTTTGTGGCGGGCTTGCCGTTCATGTTCCAGATGGTGGAACGCGAGCGGCAGTTGCAGGTGCCCAAGTACCTGCGCCCACGCACCGACACGCCGAAATTGACCCTCGGCCACGGCGGCTGCTTCGGCTGTATCTATTCGGTACGCGGCGCCGGCGGTTACCAGATGTTCGGCGTCACCCCGGCGCCGATCTACGACCCGCAACAGCAACTGGCTTACCTGAAAGAGCACATGGTGTTCTTCCGCCCCGGCGACATCGTGCAGTTCAAACCCATGGACCGCGACGCCTATGACCTGGCCGTGGCAGAAGTGGACGCAGGATGCTTCGACCTGCGCATCCGCCCGGTGGAGTTTTCCCTCGACGCCTTTCTCGCCGACCCCATCGGCTACCCGAAAACCCTGCAGGAGGCGCTGGCATGATCAAGGTACTCAAACCTGGCCTCGCCACCTCCGTGCAGGATCTTGGCCGCGAAGGTTATTACCACCTCGGCATCCCGCCATCCGGCGCCCTGGACCAATACGCGTTGAGCGCGGCCAACCACCTGGTGGGCAACCCCATCGGCGCTGCCGGGCTGGAATGCACGTTGATCGGGCCGGAGCTGGAGTTTCAGCAGGATGCCTTGGTGGCGTTGTGCGGGGCGCTGATGTCGCCGCGCCTGGACGGCGTGGTGGTGCATCAGGATACCGCGTTTGAAGTGCGGGCCGGGCAAGTGCTGCGCTTTGAATTTCCCAGGGCCGGCGCGCGGACTTACCTGGCGGTGGCCGGTGGCATCGATGTGCCACTGGTGTTGGGCAGTCGCTCGACTTACACCCTCGGCGCATTGGGCGGGTTTCAGGGGCGGCGGCTGGTGGAGGGTGATGAACTGCCCGTGGGCGAAGCCAGCGGCAAAGGCCGGGCGGGGAACAGTTTGCCCATGGCGTTGCGCCAATCGGTGGGTGGGGACGTGACCCTGCGGGTGGTGCCGGGGCTGTACTACGAGCGCCTGACGCCCGCCGCCAAAACCAGCTTTTTTGCCGAGCCCTGGACGGTGGGGTCGGAGGCCGACCGCATCGGCTATCGCTTCAAGGGCGGCAATGCCTTGAGCTTTCAGCCACGGGAACAACCGTTTGGCGCCGGGTCCGATCCGTCGAACATCGTCGACAGTTGCTACCCCATCGGCTCGATCCAGGTGCCGGCGGGCCTGGAGCCGATCGTGCTGCACCGGGACGCGGTGTCGGGCGGGGGCTACGCGATGATTGGCACGGTGATCAGTGCCGACCTGGATCTGATCGGGCAGATGCAACCGAACCAGCGGGCGGGGTTTGTGGCGGTGACGCTGGAGGAAGCGTTGGAGGCGCGGCGGGTGTACAAGAAGCGGCTGAAGCTGATGGGCGGGTTGTTTAATACCTGAGAACGCCGCCGAACCCCTGTGGGAGCTGGCTTGCCTGCGATAGCGGTGTATCAGTCACCACCGCTATCGCAGGCAAGCCCGCTCCCACATTTTTATCGGGTTGTGTCAGAACAATTGGGTGAATAGCCAGTACAGGCTACCCGATAACAGAATCGCCGCCGGCAAGGTCAGCACCCAGGCCATCAGCAAGTTGCGGATGGTCTTCATCTGCAAGCCACCGCCGTTCGCCACCATGGTCCCGGCCACACCCGACGACAACACATGGGTGGTGGACACCGGCAAGCCATACATGTCTGCCGCGCCGATGGTCAGCATTGCCACCATCTCGGCGGATGCGCCCTGGGCGTAGGTCAGGTGGGTCTTGCCGATCTTCTCGCCCACCGTCACCACGATACGTTTCCAGCCGACCATGGTCCCCAGCCCGAGGGCGATGGCCACGGCGATCTTGACCCACAGCGGGATAAACCGTGTGGCGTTGTCGATCTGTTGCTTGAACAGTTGCAGCTTGTTCTGGGTGTCGGCGTCGAAGTTGCCGACCTTGCCCTTGTCCATCAGGCGGATGGTTTCGCTGGTCAGGTACATGTCGTTACGCACGTTGCCCACGGCCTCGGCCGGAACGGCGGCGAGGGAGCCATAGCTCTTCACTTCCTCACCGATATGCCCGGTGATGGCGGCCAGGGCGGGCACCAGTTCCGGGGTGGCTTCCTTGGTGCGTACGTAGGTCGACAAGGTGCCGCGAGAGTCGGCGGGGGCCAGTTGCGGCGCCGCTTTTACCAGGGCGGCCTGGGTGACTTCGGCCACCGCGGCAAACTGCAACGACTCACCGGCCGGCATGGTGCGGTTCAACGCGTAGGCCATCGGCAGGGTGCCCACCAGGATCAACATGATCAGGCCCATGCCCTTCTGGCCATCGTTGGAACCATGGGCGAACGACACGCCGGTGCAAGTGACGATCAGCATGCCGCGAATCCACCACGGCGGCGGGGTGTCGCCTTTCGGCGCTTTGTACAGCGAGCGATTTTTCACGAAGGCCCGCAGCGCCAGCAACAGCAGGGCGGCGAAGGCGAAGCCGATCAGCGGCGACAGCAGCAACGCATAACCGATCTTGATCGCCTGGCCCCAGTCCACACCGCTGGTGCCGTCGCGGCCATGCATCAGTGCGTTGGCCACGCCCACGCCGATGATCGAGCCGATCAAGGTGTGGGACGACGACGCCGGCAGCCCCAGCCACCAGGTGCCAAGGTTCCACAGGATCGCGGCGATCAACAGCGCGAAGATCATCGCAAAGCCGGCGGAGGAGCCGACCTGTAAAATCAGCTCTACCGGCAGCAGGGCGATGATGCCGAACGCCACCGCGCCGCTGGATAGCAGCACGCCGAGGAAGTTGAAAAAGCCCGACCACACCACCGCGAAATGCGGTGGCAATGAGTTGGTGTAAATCACCGTGGCCACCGCGTTGGCGGTGTCGTGGAAACCGTTGACGAACTCGAAGCCCAGGGCGATCAACAGCGCCACGCCCAGCAGCAGGAACGGCGTCCAGGTGGTGACCACCGTGCCCAGCTCGTGCATGTCGTGCATCAGGCTGTAGGCGGTGAACAACAGGCCCATGGCGAGTACGGCGAAGAAAATGATCACCGTCACCAGGCCCGGTTTTTTGTCCAGGCGCGGTTTGGGATCGTTGGTGACGGAGGCGGTGGAGGCGGTCAGCGAAGGGGTTGCCATGCCGGAACATCCAGTGTTGAGGGAGGATATCCGTCATGATCGTTGCAGAATGTTACAGAGATGCTGCGGTAAATCAGTGTTTAGGGAATTGAAGTTGCCGCCGGTCTATAAAACACCGCCGATAAAATGTGGGAGATTCTATGGTTGGGGGGAAGCCCTCAAAACCGCTTTCGACTGGTATTCGCTTAGGTTTTTCATGAGGGAGAACGCGATACGCGCCAGCTTGCGAGCAATGATAACCAAGGCCTGAGTCGTTTTCAGGCCTCTGGCCAGATAGCCTTCATAGAGCGGTTTCCAAGCGTTTGACTTGATACCTGCTGAGGCCGCGTTATGCAGCAATCGACGGATCTCCGAGTCTCCTTTTTTACTCAGTGAGCGACGTCCGCTCATTTGCCCCGAGTCAGATACTCTCAAGTCCATTCCCAGGAACGCGATATAGGCATCGGCCCTTTCAAACTCGCCTCGTTGAAACGCCATCGTGAGCGCTACCGCAGTGAGAAAACCAATCCCCTCAACGGCTTGGCAGCGTTTGATCTGAT
>NZ_JACAPW010000043.1:0-126702 GCF_013385495.1 Pseudomonas sp. F8002
GCCGAGTGGTGGGGCAAGAGCGTTTTGCTTACTTTTGCGCTTTTCAAAAGTGAGCCGCTGTAAGAGCGGAACCAATAGTCGCCGTTACCCAAACAACGGATATGTACCCTCAACCGTGCTTCTTGTAACGACGAATCCGAATATCCGCCTGCTCCTTGTGCCCCGCAAACCCTTCCATCCCGCAAAGCCGCGAGCAGTATTCCCCTACCAACACCGAAGCCTCATCCGTCAGCACCCGCTGATACGTGCACGTCTTGATGAACTTGCCGACCCACAGCCCGCCGGTGTACCGCGCAGTCCCGGTGGTAGGCAATGTGTGGTTGGTCCCAATCACCTTATCGCCATAGGAAACGTTGGTGCGCTCACCGAGGAACAACGCGCCGTAATTGGTCATGTGCTCCAGGAAATACAACGGATCGCGGGTCATCACCTGCACGTGCTCGGAGGCGATGCGATCGGCTTCCTGCACCAGCTCGTCGACGCTGTCGCACAGGATGATTTCGCCATAGTCGCGCCAGGCGACAGAAGCAACCGGTGCGGTGGACAGGATCGCCAACTGCCGCTCGATCTCCGCCGGCAGGGTTTGCGCCAACTCCGCACTGTTCGTCAAAAACACCGCAGGCGAATTAACCCCATGCTCCGCCTGCCCCAACAAATCGGCAGCGATGATTTCAACATCGCTGCTGTCATCAGCAATCACCAGTGTCTCTGTAGGCCCGGCAATCAAGTCGATACCAATCTTGCCGAACAACTGACGCTTGGCCTCGGCCACATACGCATTACCCGGCCCAACGATCATATCCACCGGCTTGAACGTATCGGTGCCCAACGCAAACGCAGCAATCGCCTGCACCCCGCCCACGCAATAGATCTCATCGGCACCCGCCAAATACATCGCCGTCACAATGGCCGGATGAGGCTTGCCATCAAACGGCGGCGCGGCCGCAACAACGCGCTTCACCCCGGCCACCTTGGCCGTCAGCACGCTCATATGCGCCGACGCCAGCAACGGGTACTTGCCGCCCGGAATGTAGCAAGCCACCGAGTTCACCGGAATATTGCGATGCCCAAGGATCACCCCAGGCAAGGTCTCGACTTCCACATCGTGCATCGAGGCTTTTTGCACCTCGGCGAAGCGCCGGACCTGGGCCTGGGCAAAGGTGATATCGCCGATTTCCTGCTCGGACAGGCTCGCCACGCAGGCGGCAATTTCTTCGTCGCTCAGCCGGAAAGATACAGGCGACCACTGATCAAACTGCTTCGAGTATTCACGTACGGCCGCATCGCCGTTACGGGCGACGTTGGCGATGATGCGCTCAACGGTATCGCGGACTTGGGCGGCAATCTCGGCTTGGGCTTCGACCGGTTTAGGCGTTTTCAGGTAACGAATCATCAGTGGCTCCAGGTGGTTCTTGAGGGCACGCGACATGCCCCCGGCATTGGCAACCATCTTTTCCTACCCCCCTGCCCCGGGCAATTTCGCAGCCTCCCTATTGGTGACGCAACCTGACGCAACACAGACGCAGTGTTGAAGCACTGCGGCGGGCTGCTGACGTTATTCGTATAACCCCCGATGAAAAACATGTAAGCCCCATTGACTTAGGGATTCGGAGTGATAGGTTAAATAAGCGGTTATACGTATAACCTAACAATCACACCCAACGTAAAGAGGTGATCAACCGTGAGTCGAGTCTTGTATCTATTCGGTGGCTGGCCCGGCCATTTCCCCTACGAAATTGCGGCATGGGCGCGCACCGTTTTCCAGGAACTGGATTTCGAGGTCGAAGAGTCCACCGACATCTTCACACTGGACAGGGACTTGACCGGTTATGACCTGATCGTGATCGGCTGGAACAACGCCGTCACTACCGAGACGCTCACCGCGTCCCAGGAAAACCGCCTGCTGGAAGCCATCGAAAGCGGCACCGGCCTGGTGGGTTGGCACGGCGCAGGCGCGGCGTTTCGCGCCAGCCTCAAATATCACTGGGTGCTCGGCGGCTCATTCCTCGAACACCCGATGGGCGAAGGCTTTCCCCACCCGTACCAGGTCAACGTCATCGACCACAGCCACGAGGTGACCCAGGGCGTCGAGGATTTCGAGGTACGGTCCGAGCAGTACTACATGCAGGTCGACCCGAACATTCATGTGCTGGCTGAAACCACCTTCGACGGCAACCCCTTCCCCTGGCTCAACGGCCATCGCAGCCCGGTGGCCTGGGTGCGCCAGTGGGGCCAGGGCCGGGTGTTCTATCACTCCATCGGGCACGACACCAGCAACCTCGCCGACCCGAATATCCGCCGCCTGACCAAGCAAGGCCTGAACTGGGCGACACGCGGGCGTGCAGCCAGTACCGCCGAGGCAACCCCCTCCGTTTCATCAACCCAAGGAGTCCTGTCATGACTAAATTGACCGGCAGCCAGATCGTGGCTCAAACCCTGAAAAACTATGGCGTCGAATACGTCGCCGGTATTCCCGGCCACGGTATCTGGACCCTGACCGACGCCTTCCTCGAAGAAGACTCCAAGCTCAAGTTCATCCAGGTGTTCCATGAGCAGAGCGCGGTGCACCTCGCCGACGGTTACTATCGGGTGAGCGGCAAGCCGATGGCGGCAGTGACGTCCATCGGTGCCGGCGCCGCCAACACGGTGATCGGCATGGCCACCGCGTTTACCGACTCCACCAGCCTGATGCTGATCACCGGCGGGCCACCCACTCACATGCGTGGCCATGGCTTGCTGCAGGAGCTGGAGCGCTACACCGACAACGACTTCCCGAAAATCGCCGAGGCCGTGACCAAGCGTCATTGGGTGGCGACCCGTGTTGAAGAGTTGCCGTTCATGATGCACCGCGCCTGGAGCGCAATGGTCACCGGACGCCCCGGGCCGGTGCACCTGGAAATCCCGATGGATGTGCAGGCCGAGGCCGCTGAAGTGACCCTGCATGCCCTCGAAGAGCGCACCCCGATCGGCAAATGCTTCCCGGACCCGGCAGCCACCGCACGCGCAGTGGAAGAGCTGAAACTGAGCAAGCGCCCGGTGCTGGTGATCGGCGGCGGCGTGATTACCGGCGAAGCCAGCGCGGAATTGTTCGCCCTGGCCGAAGCCTGGAAGATCCCGGTGGTCACCACCTGGAACGGCAAGAGCGGCTTCCCGGAAGATCACCCGTTGTTCGCCGGCAGTGTCGGCCAGACCGGCACCCTGTGCGGCAATAAAGTCGCGTCCACCGCAGACGTGATCATCGCCGTGGGCTGCCGTTTCACCGACTGGTCGTCGTCCAGCTACGCCAAGGGCGTGACCTTCGCGATCCCGCCGTCGAAGCTGATCCACATCGACATCGACCCGCATGAAATCGGCAAGAACTACCCGGTGACCGTGGGCATTTGTGCCGACGCCAAATACGCCCTCGCCGCCATTGTCGAAAGCCTGAAAGGCGAGACGGTTGAGCGCGAAGAGTACCTGAGCGACCTGCGCGGTTATCAGGAAGAATGGGAGACCAAACTGGCGGGCCGTCGTGACTCCGATCGCTTTCCGTTCACCTCGCAACGCCCCCTCGGCGCGCTGCGCAAAGTGTTCCCGCGGGACACCATCGTGGTGGTTGGCTCGGGCAACACCCAGGGCGCGGTCAAGCAGACTTTCCCGGTCTATACGCCACGTACCCACCTGACCTCCGGCGGCTTCTCGTCCATGGGCTGGGCCGTACCTGCGGCCATCGGTGCGAAGCTGGCGGCGCCTGACCAGCCGGTGGTGTGCATCCTCGGGGATGGCGATTTCCTGATGACCTCCCAGGAAATTGCGATCTGCGTGACCAACAATATCCCTGTGGTGTTCCTGATCCAGAACAACGCCGGCTACATGTCGATTCGCGGTGGCCAGCGCAAGCAGACCAGCCGCCATATCGGCACTGAATTCAACCACCCGGACGGCACGCCCTACAGCCCGGACTTCAAGGCGGTGGGCGAAGCCTTCGGCCTCAAATCCTACCGTGTGGAGCGCCCGGAAGACCTTGAGCCTATCCTGCAGGAAGCGCTGGATTTGAATGTGCCGGTGCTGATCGAAGTACCCACCGACCGCGATGCGGCTGGCCCTTGGGTGCCCGGCTGGTGGGACTTCCCGATTCCGGAATACATCACCGACGAACGCCAGGATGAGTACTGGCAAATCCGTAATTCCGAACAACACCTGTAAATGCCGGAGCGGCTCACATGAGTGATGCATTGATTTCGCATCATGCAGAGCTGAATCCACAACCGGGGGCGCCGCGCGAACCGCGCGCCCTCGACGTGGTGACACCTGATGCAGATGGCACGATCAACTGTGACGTGGTGATTATCGGCTCGGGCATGGGCGGTTCGACCTTCGCCCATGCCCTGCGTGACAGCGGGCTGGATATTGTGATCGTCGAACGAGGGGATTTCCTGCCCCGGGAAATCCAGAACTGGAGCGCTGAAGCGGTGTTCGGCCAAGGACGCTATCGCAATGCCGAACCGTGGCTGGACCAGGCCAACCAAGCATTTTCGCCGGGGGTGTTTTATTACGTCGGCGGCAACACCAAATTCTACGGCGCCATGCTGCCACGGTTTCGCGAGGCGGACTTTGGCGAGATCCAGCATGCCGAGGGCGTGTCGCCTGCGTGGCCCGTCAGCTACGCCGAGTTTGAACCCTGGTACGCCGAAGCGGAAAAACTCTACCGCGTGCATGGCCAGGCCGGCATTGACCCAAGCGAACCCTGGCGTTCAGGACCCTTCCCGCAACCGGCACTCAAGCACGACCCGGCCCTGGTTGCGCTGGAGCAAAGCATGCAGCGTGCCGGACTCAAGCCGTTCGTGATGCCGGCGGCGGTGGACTATGGCGATGGCGGCGATTGCGTATTGTGCTCAACCTGCGATGGCTATCCGTGCCTGGTGGAGGCCAAGGCCGACGCCGAAGTTTCTGCGCTCAGGCCCGCCCTGCGCAGTGGCAGCATTCGGCTGATGACTCGCACCACGATCCGGCAGCTGAACACCGATAACGATGGCAAAACCGTGACTCAAGCGCGGGGTCTGTTCGATGGACGCGAGGTGACACTGCGTGCCAAACGCTTCGTGCTGGCATGCGGCGCAGTCAACAGCGCGGCATTGCTGTTCAAGTCTGCGAACGCTCAACATCCTCATGGCCTGGGCAATAGCTCCGGGCAGTTGGGGCGTAACTACATGGTGCACAACAGCACCTTCATGCTGGCGGTGGACCCGCGACGCAAGAACAACGTGACCTTCCAGAAAACCCTGGCCATCAACGACTGGTACAGCGCCAGCCCGCACAACGCATTCCCCTTGGGTAACGTGCAGATGCTGGGGAAAATCCGCGAGCCGATGATCAGTGCCATGCGGCCCTGGCTGCCGAAATTCGCTTCACGCTATATCACTGACCACAGCGTCGACCTGTACCTGACCTCGGAAGATCTGCCGACCCAGGACAACCGCGTCACCTACGACACGCAGCGCGGTGCGATCAAGGTTCACTGGACGCCGAACAACCTCAAGGCCCATGAAGGACTGGTGAGCAAGGCCACCCAAACCATGCGTGATGCAGGGTATCCGCTGATCCTCAAGGCGCGCATGGGCATCGCGACGAACTCCCACCAGTGCGGCACTGCCGTGATGGGCAAGGACCCAACCACCAGCGTGCTGGACCTGAACTGCAAGCTGCATGACCTGGAGAATGTATGGGTGGTGGACAGCTCGTTCTTCCCGTCGTCGGCGGCGGTTAATCCGGCACTGACCATCGCGGCGAATGCCCTCAGAGTAGCGGCACACTTCAAGGGGCAGCCCGGGTAAAGGTGGGAGCTGGCTTGCCTGCGATGCAGTCGACTCGGTCTGTCAGTGGTATTGAGTCGATGCCATCGCAGGCAAGCCAGCTCCTACAGCGATCCCTTACCAACGGGATCAGGCGTCTGCCTGCTGGATACTGCGGGTCGAGGTACGCACCACCAGCTTGGTGGCGAAAATCTTTTGCTCGGGCGCCAGCGGCGCATCAGCCGGGGCATTCAATTGCTCGGTCAGCATGCGTGCGGCGTACACGCCCTTCTCCACCATGGGTTGGGCAATGGTGGTCAACCCGAGCTGCACCGCCTCGGGAATATCGTCGAAGCCGATCACCGAAAGCGTCTGCGGCACTTGGCGACTGAGGGCGTGGGCGGTTTTCATGCAGGCAATCGCCATCACATCCGAGCACGCCACCACTGCCGTGACGTCGTTGGAGGTCAGCAATGTGAACGCTGCGGCCTGGCCGGACGTGGAATCCAGCCCACCGGCCTCGATCACGCTCAGGTCTTCAAACGCCAGGCCCGCGGCGGTGGCCGCCTCCACGTAACCGGTGAGGCGTTCGCGGACAATCCGCTCACTGGCACTTTTGAAGCGTTGCAGGTCAATCGGGCCGCGGTAACCATCCGGGTTGAGGCGGTCAATGATGACGCCGATCTTGCGGTGGCCCAGGTCCAGCAGATGCTGCATTTGCGTGCGAGCCGCACCGCGATCGTCGATGCCGACAAAAAACGAATTCTCGACCAGCGGCGAGTCGATCACCACGAACGGAATACTGTGCTTCACCACCGCCAGCACCGCCGGGTGATCATCGGGCAGGGTCGAGATAATCAGGCCATCCACCAGCCCGCGCAGGGCCAGGCTGCCGTGGCTCGCCGCCGGGCCCCGGCCCACCAGGCGGTTGTTGTTGAGCGGAAACAGTGTCAGTGCGACATTTTCCAACTCGCCCACTTCACTGATGCCGCGCAGCATGGCGATGGTGCACGGGTCGGCAAAGGCCAGGGACAACTTGTCCATCATCATCAACCCGATGGCGCCGATCTTGCCCGAGCGCAGGCTGCGGCCCAGCACATTGGGGCCCGGGTAGCCCAATGAAGCGGCCACCTCGAGGATATGCTCGCGCTGGGCCGGGGACAGTTTGGAAGGTCGGTTGTAGGCGTAAGACACCGCAGGCTGGGACACCCCTGCCGCCAGTGCTACGTCTTTCATTGAAACGGCCATCGCTTGCTTCCCAATCCTTTTGAAACCTCATGCGAGGTCATGAAAAAACAGGCGCTCAGTGTACCCGTTGAGGGGAAACCTTCGGAACCAGTCGTGTGGCACTGAACATGATTGCGACCATCAGCGAGGCAACCGCCAGCAGCGCGCAGGATAGATTCGTCGCGTGGGCGAACAAGCCGATCACCGCCGG
This sequence comes from Pseudomonas sp. F8002, assembly GCF_013385495.1. Classification (NCBI taxonomy): domain Bacteria; kingdom Pseudomonadati; phylum Pseudomonadota; class Gammaproteobacteria; order Pseudomonadales; family Pseudomonadaceae; genus Pseudomonas; species Pseudomonas sp. F8002. The sequence goes on from NZ_JACAPW010000043.1 coordinate 7,210, forward strand.
GCCCATCAGGATACCCAGATAACCGAGGCTGGTGGCAGCGGCAATCGCCAGTTCCCCCGGCATGGTCTTTTGCGCGCCCGCCAGCGACAGGTACACCGGCGCGATATTGGCCAAACCGATGCCGATGACCGCAAACCCCACCAGGTTCACCTGCCAGTTCGTCGCGAGCACCACCGTGAGAAAGCCCAGGATTACAATCAGGCCACCGCCCACCAGTACCAGCCGGGCGCCGAGCCTGAGCAGAATCCGGTCGCCACTCAAGCGCCCCAACGCCATCATCACGGCGAAGCAGGCGTAGCCCAGGCCTGCAATGGAAGGCTCGACATCACGCACCTGGGTCAGGAACACCGCGCTCCAGTCGAGAATCGCACCTTCGGCCAGAAACGCGAACAGGCACAGCACCCCCAGCACCAGGACTTTACGCGTGGGCCGCACAAAGATCGGGCTGCCCTCTTCGCCGCTGCGCCCGAGCATCTGGCGCCCGTAACTCAGGACAAACGCAGCCAGTGCCGCCATCACCGCGCTGCTGGCCAGCAACGGCGTGGCGCCCAGCCAGAGCAGCGCGGTGATCCCCGCCGCACTGACAATCGTGCCCAGGCTGAACAAGCCATGAAAACCCGACATCAAGGACCGCCCGGTCGCACGCTCAACCATCACGCCCTGTACGTTCATCGTCACATCCACTGCGCCGCACCCTGCACCGAACACGGTCAGGGCAAACATCAAGCCCAAGAATGAATGTGTGGTCGCCAGCAGAGGCAGCGTCAGAAACACCAGGGCGATGCCGATGTGCATGGTAAAGCGGCAACCTTTGCGGGCGTTCAGGATGCCCGCCAGCGGCATCATCACCAGTGAGCCGAGGCCCAGGCACAGCAACAGGATGCCCAATGCGCCGTCGTCCACCCCGGCCCGGCTGCGCGCATAGGGAACCAGCGGCGCCCAGGCGCCCATGCACAGGCCGGACAGCAGAAACGTCAAGCGGTAGGCCGACATATGCGGCGTGGAGCACGGCAATAACAACTCTTGAGACGACACGGAAACCCCAATACCTAGACAGTTGGAGTTATACGTATAACTTAAAACTCAAGCGCCAGCCACTGCCTTGTTACTGTTACATATTCTGGATTGATAAAGCATTGACAGCCCACAGGGTGCAGGTTTTACTTCCGCAAGGTTATTCGTATAACCCAAAATTGCATAACCACCCCACAAAAACAAAAGGGACCATGCAGCGTGATAAGCACTTTCCAGAAAACCCCGATCCCCCCGCGTATTCGCAAGGCACGTATCGCCACCTTTCTCGGCTTCATGATGATCGGCGCCATGATGTACATCTGGTCCACCGGTGTAAGCGTGTTCAGGACCCAGCTTGGCCTGACGGGAGAACTCGGGGACTCGAGTTTCGGCCTGATTGCCCTCGGGGTCGGGGTCGGCTCCGCAGCCGGTGCGCTGCTGGTCGGGCGGCTGCTGGACACCTTCGGCGCCAAGCCGGTAATTACCCTTGGCGCCCTCGCCTATCCCCTTTCGATTATCCCGCTGGGCTTCGTCAACGGTTTCTGGTTTGCGCTGTGTTTCGGCTCTGTGCTGGGGCTGTTGCGCGGCGCCCTGGATACCGCCTTGAATGCCCACGGCGTGCAGGTTGAACGGTTTTATCGACGTTCGATCATGTCCGGCTTCCATGCCTTCTATTCCCTGGGCGGCTTCCTGCTGGGCATGGCATGCAGCTGGCTGACCCGGTTCTACACCGACAGCGTGCTGGTGCCTTACACCCTACTGGGCCTGGCGATGTTCATTCTGGGCTGTGTGTTCAGCCGATGGTTGCTGGGCAAGCATGATGTGCCCGACGCCCAGCTCGACGACTGGCAAGCCGGCACCCAGTCCCGGGACGAAACCGGCAAGGGCCCTTCGGCCAAGACACTGCTGGTGATGATCGCTCTCGGCACCTTGCTGCTGGGCAGCATGATGGGCGAAAACGCAATTGCCGACTGGGGCCAGGAATACATTCGCCGGGAGTTCGCGACCACCACCTCGACCGCAGGCATGGCGGTCTCACTGTTCGTCGGGGCGTCATTCGTGGGGCGCCTTTTTGGCGACCGCCTGGCCGCTGCGTTCGGTAATGCGCAGGTGGTGTTTGGATGCGGTACGTTGTGCGTCCTCGGCATGATCACCACGATATTGGGCGGTACGGCCGTAACCGGCGTTGTCGGCTTCGCGTTGTTTGGCCTCGGCCTTTCGTGCATCGCACCGTTGATGATCTCCGCCGCCGGGCGCCGGGACCCGGCACATGCCGGGCGCAATATCGGCATCGTCAACTGCATCGGATTTTCCGGGATGCTGGTGGGCCCCGCCGTCATCACCGTCATCGTCAGCAACTTCGGCCTGAGCAAGCTGATGTTCTTCCCGCTGGTGATGCTCGGTTTGCTCGCGACGTTCGGCCCACTGCTGATGCGCGCGCCGAAGAAAACCGTTGCCCGCGGCAAAGCGCAAACCGAGGTGTGAGGGAGGCCCGCATCGTCACTGCACCGGCAGGAAATTCATCAGCAGCAAGCTTTGCGCGTAGTTGAGCCCGATGCGCCGGTAGCGTTCGTCGAGCATCTGGGTCAACAGGTCGAGGCGCGCGACGATCTTGCCGAACTCCACGGCAAAGCTGAGGTTGCTGCCCGCCTCCGAGATCTCGTTGGAGAACAGCAACAGCGAGCCATTGGCATCCTGGCGCTGACTGAGCAGCCAGGTGGCCTTCTCGATATTGCGCGCGGCATTGCTGACGAACTGCGGGTTGATCGAGTCCGTTATATAAAACTCGGTGCGCCCGCCGTGTGCCGTCACCAGCATGCTGCCGATCGCGTAGATGAAGGCGCCCACCCGGTCGCCGCGAAACTCCGGGCTCAGGGAATAGCTCAGCGCCGCCAGGTCGCGACGATCCCCCAGGGCGGGCAGTGGTTGGCGAAGTTCGATGGCCTGGCGGATTTGCCGGGCGGCGGTCACCGCGTCGGTGTAACCCGATTGACGCCACTGGTTGGGGTTGCGCAGGTAGAGCTTGCTCATCAGCAGATACAGGCTTTGCAGGTTGTCGCGCATGCTCAGGGTGGCCATGCGATCAACGCTGGTCTGGAAGAACTCGTCGGGCTTGCCGTTGCTGAACTGCGTGGCAATATCGCGCCCCTGCTGCTGGCTGCAACCGTTGGCGCAAAGCATCAAAACCGCAGCCAGCAACAGCGGCTGACGCATCCATCGGGTGATAAAAACAGGTAACGTGCGATCCATCGGCATCAGGTCTGGGTCTGCTGTCCACGCCGGAAATTAGTGTGGTCGGGACAGAGATAGATCGGAAGAACGGGAAAAAGTGCGGGGCGGCCGGAATATTGACTGCAAAGAAGCCCGACACTGTGGTCGGGCTTCTTCGGGTGCGTCAGTTGTCGGGGTGTTCACTCGCGACAGAATCAGCCGCATCCACATCCGACATATCCTCTTCCAGAGGGGCGTCATCGTCCGGCGGTAGAGGCGCTTCAGGTTGATCGCGCCGAGGATCATGCCCGGTTTCATTGTCTGTACCGCGCGTTACGCCCTGCTGGGATACGTTTCCAGGGGCCTTCTCGTCAATTTCCATGCTGGCTCTCCGTTCTAGCGCGGGATGTCCGTGCTTGAACATGAGAAACGGTGCGGTGTCGCGAGTGCCGGACGATGGACGAACGGTGGGGATCAATTTCATAACGGCCCTAACGCTCCGAGAGACTCTATCCACCGCAGGATCGCGGGTTTCTCTGCTGGTTTTTCGCCAATGCAACACACCTCCGGGTCGGTGAGAGAACACCAGACAGACACCGGGTCTCCCACTCGCAAGCCATACGAAGCTTTACGAAGCGTCATCGTTGACCAAGCGTCAACCGTCTCGTTGAGAGACTTGTGAAAGTGCTGCCCATTGACGCTATAGCTGAAGCTCATGAATTGGCGTCCGGCCCACGATGCCTCACGCCCGACGAAGGTTACGTAGCAAGGCACCACTTGCCCCGCGTCCATGGCACTCATGAGTTCTCTCCTTGAAAACAGCCCGGAAACACGTTTGTTTTTTGTGCTTTTACACTGTTATAGCTCAGAGGCCCGCAGCGCGACAGGTCCTTGGTCGCCGCCTACGGTGAGGCCTGAAACTGACTACCCTTTATATCTGACACACATTGACATATCGATAATTCTCGATATGATCACGCCATGGACTTACTCGAAATATTCAAAGCCCTCTCAAACCAGACACGCCTCGAAATCCTGAAAGGTTTGAAGGACCCCGAGAAGAACTTCCCTGCACAAGATGAAGGGGACGTTCACACGGTGGGCGTGTGCGTCAGCAGTATTCAGGAAGGCATCGGGCTCTCGCAGTCGACGGTGTCCGGTTACCTGGCAACGCTGCAACGGGTGGGCCTGGTCGAAGTCAGGCGCATCGGCCAGTGGACTTACTACAAGCGCAATGAAGCCACCATCCGCAGGCTTGCCGAGATCATAGGGAAAGATTTGTAGTTTTTTTACCACAGAATATCGAGATTTCGCGATATCCCTTTTTATCGAAACGAGGAAATGCAATGAAGGCGTTGATACTCAAGTCATTTGGCGGCCCGGAATCATTCGAACTTCGCGACGTTCCCAAGCCCGTTCCGCACACGGGGCAAGTCCTGGTCCGCGTACACGCAACCTCCATCAACCCGCTGGATTACCAGGTCCGACGTGGCGACTACGCTGACCTGGTGCCGCTACCGGCGCTTACCGGGCATGACGTATCGGGTGTCGTTGAGGAAGTCGGGCCGGGGGTTACGTCCTTCGCGCCAGGCGACGAAGTCTGGTACACCCCGCAAATATTTGACGGACCCGGCAGCTATGCCGAATACCACGTGGCGGCCGAAGGCATTATCGGGAAGAAGCCCCCTGCCCTGAGTCATCTTGAAGCAGCAAGCCTGAGCCTGGTCGGCGGGACCGCCTGGGAAGCGCTGGTGGTGCGTGCAGCCCTCAGGGTGGGAGAAAGCATCCTGGTGCACGGCGGCGCGGGCGGCGTCGGCCATGTGGCGATCCAACTGGCGAAAGCCATTGGCGCCCAGGTGTTCACCACCGTACGCGACGTCAATGTCGAGTTCGCGCGAAGCCTGGGTGCGGACGTAATCATCGACTACGAAAAGGAAGATTACGTCGACGCCATCCTGCGGGAAACGGGTGGCCGTGGCGTTGATGTGGTGTTCGATACCATCGGCGGCACCACATTGTCCCGTAGCCCGGACGCGCTTGCGCAACTGGGTCGCGTGGTCACGATTGTGGACACGGCGCACCCCCAGAACCTCGTCCAGGCCTGGGGCAGGAACGCGAGTTATCACTTCGTTTTCACACGACAGAACCGCGGCAAGCTGGATGAAATGAGCGCACTGATAGCAAACGGTCAACTGCGGCCACACGTTGGCGCGGTCTATTCCCTTGCCGACATCCCGCTCGCCCATTCCCGCCTGGAAAGCCCCAACAACGGCATTCAAGGGAAAATCGCGATTGCCGTGTCCGCCGGCTTACAGGAGGATTGGCGCAACGGTGCTTGAGCTGATCGCACTGAACCACTTTTTTGGAGAGCACGGGTAAATGGCAGAACTGATGGAAATGCTCGACGGCCCAAGGACCGCACAGCAGGAACTGTTCTACGACCTCGAAGATGCGACGGCCGTTATCGCCTGGTCGGTCAATCAATTGGCCACTATCGCGGGGGTCGCCAAATCACCCGACGAAGCAGTCGCCCTGATGAAGATGGGTGCACTGCTCGCGGCTCAGCAGGAAAAGCTCAGCGGGTACGCGGATGAGGTGAAGGCCGGAAGGATTGTGCGAGGAGAGGATCACTCGTGATAAATACGCTGCGCACCCAACAACCTTTCACATCCCTTTCACACTCGAGCGCTTATCGTCACTCCAGCTCCTAAGTGAACACCTTTAAGCCCGCACTCCCCATCGCGGGCTTTTCTTTGCCTGGAATTTGGTAAAAGGGATATCAAAACCTTCATCCAGTTTCATTTGTTGATGGCCTGGGCTGTCGCCTTAATGCTCCCACACGAACTCGTGCACAGGAGCAAAATATAATGAAAAAACGTCAACCGTTACTTCAGCTCAATACCTTGGCCGTGGCGCTGGCATTTGCCTTGCCGGCCATGAGCTATGCCAGCGATCAGTCCGACTCCAAGGGCTTTGTCGCCGACAGCAGCTTGAATATCCTCAACCGCAACCTGTTCTGGAACCAGAACGGCAACGGCGCCCACACCCGTGACTGGAGCCAGGCGCTGATGGCGACCTACAGCTCGGGCTTCACTCAAGGCACCATTGGCATCGGCATTGATGCGTTTGCCGACCTGGCGTTGCGCATCGACGGGGACACCGACCGCGCCGGTGGCCCGAACATACCGTCCGACGCCAATGGCAATCCGGATCATGGCTTCGCGAAGGCCGGTGGTGACGTCAAGTTCCGTATTTCCAATACCACGCTCAAGGTCGGCGACCTGCAGCCTACGTCGCCGGTGTTCGCCACCGCCGATAACTACCTGATGCCACAGACCGCAACAGGCTTCCAGATCGACAGCCATGAAATCACCGGCCTGAACCTGGAGGCTGGCCATTACACCTCCGGCACCGGTACCACCACCACCTCGCGCAGCGGCGACATTCTCGCCAGCTATGCAGGCGTGGAAGCGTCGTCGGCCAGCTTCGCGGGGGGCAAATACCAGTTCAGCAAGGAATTCACCGCGTCGCTGTACGGAGCACACCTGGAAGACGTGTGGAATCAGTACTACGTCAACCTGAACCTTGTTCATCCACTGACCGATGACCAGTCCGTCGCGCTGGACTTCAACCTCTATCGCACACTGGACGACGGCAGCGCCAAGGCCGGGACCATCGACACCACCGCAGCCTCGCTGGCGGCTGCCTACACCCTGGGTGCACAGACCTTCACCCTGGCCGGGCAGAAAGTGCATGGTGACGAGCCGTTCGACTACGTCGGCTTTGGGGAGACCAATGCCGGCGTCGGTGCCGGGCGCTACGGCAACTCGATCAACCTGGCTGACTCGGTGCAATACTCCGACTTCAACGGCCCGGGCGAGCGGTCCTGGCAGATGCGCTATGACCTGGACATGGGAGCCTTTGGCGCCCCCGGCCTGAGCTTCATGGCCCGCCATATTCGCGGTGCCGGCATCGACGGTACGCATACCCCTGGCAATTCGGCCTACACCGGGTTCTATGGCGCCAACGACCAGGAACACGAAACCGACGCCGAAGTGAAATACGTCGTGCAGAGTGGCCCGGCCAAGAAGCTGTCCTTTCGCCTGCGGGAAGCCTGGCACGATGGTGATGCGTCCACCGGGGGGCATCTGGTGCAGACACGCCTGATTACCGAGTACCCGTTGAATATCTTCTAAACAGGCGGGAGTGCCCGGTTGATGGATCTACCGGGTACTCTGCGTAGCCAGGTATTGATCGGTAGGCGTCTTGATTCCACACACAAAAAAAGGCGCTACCAAGAGCGCCTTTTTTGTTACCGCTGACTTATTGCAAACTAACCTGACGCAGTTCGGGCTCTTTCCCGCTACCAATCGTGATGCGCTTGGGCTTGGCCTCTTCAGGAACCACGCGCAGCAAGTCGATGCTTAACAGCCCGTTGTTCATCGAAGCACCGCGCACCTCGATATGATCTGCCAGCCGGAACGACAGCCGAAATGCTCGTTGCGCGATGCCCTGGTGCAGATAAGTGACTGCTTTCTCGGTTTCGCGCTTGTCGCCAACGACTGTCAAAACGCCCTTCTCGACCTGAATATCCAGATCCGCTTCAGTAAGCCCAGCGACAGCAATGACAATGCGATATTCGTCATCACCGTGCTTTTCCACATTGTGAGGCGGATAAGTGTTCGGAGCCTCGCTGCGAAGCGCCGACTCAAACAGGTCATTGAAGCGATCGAAGCCCACGGATTGACGGAACAAAGGGGCCAAGGAAAGGGTAGTAGCCATCTCAAAATCTCCTGATTAAATCCAAGTGATTAAGTGCGCGACCCGCATTCGGCGTCGCGTGATGAAAATTTATGTTCGCCGGGAAAATTTTCAAGAGGCCAGATAAAAATTTTTACATTTGAGTACCAGCCGGGAACGGCTTGCTCGGTTGGATAGACAGGCCGCCCTCAGGCTGCGATGCGCAGTCAGCCCACCTTTCTCTTGAGTGCTTGCCTGGGTCGGGTTCAGCAAGCGGTGGCTTCTTGGAACTCTCTGGCATGTTCGCCATTACTCGCGGCATGTCTTAAAATATCCGGTTGCCGAAGAACCGCCATGACATATCCATGAAGGGCTTCAATCCTTTACAAACAAGTGTGGTCAAGATGAACAAGCCTTTCATTTCGCTGTGCCCTGAAATTACGCGGGCGCACGCGCTGACGTTGGTGGATTGGTTAGAAGATGAACGCATCACCTGCTATCTGAGCGATTCGCGTCATGTCTCCCGCTCCATTGAGCAAGTCATTGATCGGACTCAGTTGCCGATCCTGACTCATCTATTCAACCAGGGCGGCAGATTCTTTATGGCCTATGACCGGCATGACGCTCCGGTGGGCTTTGTCCGTCTCATCAAGACCGGCTCAAATTGCGAGATTGTCCTGGTCATCGGAGACAGCGACAAATGGGGCCGAAACCTGGGCGCCAGCACGATCCGCGAAGGCATGAAACTGGCCTTCCTCGACATGCGGGCCGAGAAGCTCATCGCCAAGATTCACCCGGACAACTCGCGCTCGCTGAAAGCCTTTCTGCGCAGCGGCTTTATGCTGGAGAGCGAAACGCCGACATTGACGTCATTTTCCATGACGGCTGCGAGCTATTTCCAGTTCTTGCGCGAAGGCGCCGGTGGCGACTCCACCAGGATCTACATCACTGAAATCGACAAGGCCAGGCTCGAGGATCTGATCGCGTTCGAGCAAGGCCCGGCGGTTGTTGAACTCGAACATGAGCTTGAGCGGGCCATTGTCGTCAAGCCGCAGCAGGTGGCGTGCAATGTCATCACGATGAACTCCAGGGCCTTGCTGCAACTGGACGATGAAGAGTTCGAAGTGGCCTTGGTCTACCCTGAAGACGCGGACAGCAACGCAGCAAAGCATTCCGTGTATTCCGACATAGGCACCGCCATCCTTGGCTATCAGGAGGGAGACGCCATCGACTGGCGAATTGCTGATCGGACCCGCCGGATTGAGATCAAGAAAGTGCTTTACCAGCCGGAGGCTGCGGGCGACTTCCACCTGTAATTGCGCCTTTTCTCAGTAACGAATCACGCCAGCCGGCGCGCCCGGCTTGGGTGCCTGACTTCTCCAGCGTGAACTGATAACCGAGACGGTTATCGGCGCGTGGGTGAGATCGTGAACCCTACCCGTTGACGCCCACTTTTTGCAGAGTTGCGGAAACTGCCTGAAATGATGCGTTAACGATTGGAGGTGTATTCCTGAACCCCAGAAACGCAAAAGCCCCGCAATAGCGGGGCTCTCGAGTAAATCTTGGCGGGAAACCAGGGATTCGAACCCTGGAGACGCTATTAACGTCCGCCGGTTTTCAAGACCGGTGCATTCAACCACTCTGCCAATTTCCCTTGTGCAACACAGGATTAGCGTAGCTCATCCTGCCTCAGCGGGCGCCATAATACCCGAATGAAACACACTGTCAAACTCTCGCCATAGCTTGTTACAGAGCGTCTGTTATGATCCTTGCGACTGAATGTTTCAAAACTGAAGGAGTGTCGCCATGCGCGAACAAAATTACGCAGTGAATGGAAACGCGCAGGCTGAGCAGCTAGAAGTTAGCCGCGTCCTGCGCAATACGTACGGCTTGCTCGCTCTCACCCTCGCGTTCAGCGGCGTGATGGCCTTCGTAGCCCAGCAAATGCGCGTCGGCTACCCGAATATCTTCGTCGTGCTGATCGGCTTCTACGGTCTGTTCTTCCTGACCAACAAGCTGCGCGACTCGGCCTGGGGCCTGGTGTCGGCGTTTGCCCTGACCGGTTTCATGGGCTTTATCCTCGGCCCGATCCTTAACCGTTACCTCGGCATGGCCGGCGGCGCGGAAGTGGTCAGCTCGGCATTTGCCATGACTGCCCTGGTATTTGGCGGCCTGTCGGCCTACGTGCTGATTTCCCGCAAGGACATGAGCTTCCTGGGTGGTTTCATCACCGCCGGTTTCTTCGTGTTGCTGGCTGCGGTACTGGCAGGCATGTTCTTCCAGATCAGCGGCCTGCAACTGGCGATCAGCGCCGGTTTCGTGCTGTTCTCCTCGGCCTGCATCCTGTTCCAGACCAGCGCAATCATCCAGGGTGGCGAGCGTAACTACATCATGGCCACCATCAGCCTGTATGTATCGATCTACAACCTGTTTATCAGCCTGTTGCAGATCTTCGGCATCATGGGCCGCGACGACTGATCGCAGCCGCATGCAAAAAGCCCGCTTCGGCGGGCTTTTTGTTGCCTGCGGCCTTATCATTGCCACAGGTTTTGCCTTCAGAGTGTTCCATGAAGTTCGCGATTGCGCTTTTTTCCGCCGCCCATGCGCCCTCCTCGCGCCGTGCCTTGCTGTTCGCCCAGGCGGCGCTGGCGGGTGGGCATGAGATTGTGCGGCTGTTTTTTTATCAGGATGGCGTCTACAGCGCGTCCACTAACATTGTTGCGCCGCAGGATGAGCAGGATATCGCCCGCCAGTGGCGCGAGTTTGTCAGCGAACATCAACTCGATGGCGTGGTGTGCATCGCCGCGGCCCTGCGCCGTGGCGTGCTGAATGCCGAAGAGGCCACCCGTTATCAGCGCAGCGCGGTGAACCTGGACGCGCCTTGGGCATTGTCCGGGCTTGGGCAGTTGCATGATGCCGCCCAGTCCGCTGACCGCTTGATCTGCTTCGGAGGGCCGTGACATGTCGAAATCCTTGCTGGTGATCAGCCGACAGGCGCCGTGGTCCGGCCCCAGCGCCCGTGAAGCGCTGGATATCGTATTGGCTGGCGGCGCGTTTGATTTGCCGATTGGCCTGTTGTTTCTGGATGACGGCGTGTTTCAACTGGCCGCGAGCCAGGACGCCAGGGCCGTGCAACAGAAAGACCTGAGCGCCAACCTCCAGGCCCTGGAATTATTTGGCGTCGAAGAGGTGTTTGCCTGCAGCCATAGCCTCGCCGTGCGCGGGCTGGCCACCTCCGGCAACGCACAGCCGCTGAGCAGTGAACAAATTTCACAGATGATTGACCGTTACGACCAGGTGATTACCCTCTGATGTCGACCTTGCATGTGGTATCCCACTCGCCTTTTACCGACAGCCGGCTAGACAGCTGCCTGCGCCTCTGTGGCACCCAGGATGCGATCCTGCTGTGCGGCGACGGCGCCTATGCCCTGCAACCCGCCAGCGCGCCTTGCCAGGCCCTGCAGGCCAGGGGCGTGAAAGTGTTTGTACTGGCCGAAGACAGCCAGGCGCGTAACCTCGCCGTGCCTGAATGGGCCGGCAGTGTCGATTACCCGGCGTTCGTCCAGCTGTCGATCGACTATGACAAGGTCAATACCTGGCTATGAACACTTTGACCGTAGGTGAACGCACCCTCGAACTGGACAAGGACGGCTACCTCGTCGACCTGACCGAGTGGTCCAGCGACGTGGCCAACGCCCTCGCCACTACCGAGGAGCTGGAGCTGACCCCGGAACACTGGGAAATCCTCGAACTGCTGCGCGGCTTTTATACCGAATTCCAGCTGTCGCCCGCCACCCGCCCGCTGATCAAGTACACCGCCTTGAAGCTGGGCCCGGAAAAGGGCAACAGCCTGCACCTCAACCGACTGTTCAAAGGCACTCCCGCCAAACTCGCCGCCAAGTTGGCGGGCCTGCCCAGGCCGACGAATTGCTTATGACTGATTTTGCCCCGTTGATCACTGAAACCCCTGCCGAGCACCCGTTCGCGCCGTTCGTGCGCATCCTCGGCAAAGGCAAGCGCGGCGCCCGCAACCTCACCCGTGAGGAAGCCCGGGAAGCCATGGGCATGTTGCTGGACGAGAAGGTCGAAGACACCCAGCTCGGCGCCTTCCTCATGCTGCTGCGGCACAAGGAAGAAAGCCCGGAGGAACTCGCCGGTTTCACCGAAGCCGTGCGCGAGCGCCTGAATGCACCGTCGCTCAATGTGGATGTCGACTGGCCGACCTACGCCGGTAAAAAACGCCACCTGCCGTGGTACCTGCTGGCAGCCAAGTGCCTGGCACAGAACGGCGTGCGTATCCTGATGCACGGCGGCGGCGCGCATACGGCAGGCCGGCTCTACACCGAGCAGTTGCTGGATGGCTTGCAGATTCCGTTGTGCCGCAATTGGCAACAGGTGGAAGCGGCCCTTGAACAGGGCAACCTGGCGTTTATTCCCCTGGGGGACTGGGCGCCGCAACTGCAGCGCATGATCGACCTGCGCAACACCCTGGGCCTGCGCTCGCCGATCCATTCACTGGCGCGCATCCTCAACCCGTTGAGCGCCCGCTGCGGCCTGCAAAGCATCTTCCACCCGGGCTACCAGGGCGTACACCGCGATGCCAGCGGCCTGCTTGGCGACAACACCATCGTGATCAAGGGCGACGGCGGCGAGATCGAGATCAACCCGGACACCATCAGCCACCTGTACGGCACTACCGGCGGCGAAAGCTGGGATGAAGAGTGGCCCGCCCTCTCCGCCCAGCGCCACGTCAAGCCTGCGGCCCTGGAGCCCGAGCATTTGAAGGCGCTATGGCGCGGTGAGGTGCAGGATAGCTACCCGCAACTGGCACTGATCGCCACCATGGCCCTGGCCTTGCGCGGCCTCGGCCACCCGCGGGAACAGGCGTTCGAACTGGCCCAGCAGTACTGGGATGCCCGGGACAAATCGATTTAGTCGATCATTAACCCCCAGCCTTTGCGCTTTTTGTTCGAACTCAGACCTTTAGACTGCACTCCAACGCTTATTAGCCAAGGAGTCAGTCATGGGTTTGCTGATCGAAGGACGCTGGCATGACCAGTGGTACGAAAGTAGCGCAGACGGCGCCTTCCAACGGGAGCAGGCGCAACGCCGCAACTGGGTGACCGCCGATGGTGAACCCGGCCCGACCGGCGAAGGCGGTTTCGCGGCTGAAGCCGGTCGCTACCATTTATACGTATCCCTCGCCTGCCCCTGGGCGCACCGCACATTGATCCTGCGCAAGCTCAAAGGCTTGGAAAGCCTGATCGACGTGTCGGTGGTCAGTTGGCTGATGCTGGAAAACGGCTGGACCTTCGACAAGGCCCATGGCTCCAGCGGCGACAAGCTTGACGACTTCACCTTCATGCACCAACGCTACACCGCCGACACCGCCAGCTACACCGGGCGGGTCACAGTGCCGGTGTTGTGGGACAAGAAGCTCAAGCGGATTGTCAGCAATGAGTCGGCGGAGATTATTCGCATGTTCAACAGTGCGTTTAATGAACTGACCGGCAATCAACTGGATTTCTATCCCGAAGCCCAGCGCTCGACCATTGATGCACTGAACGATCGAATCTATCCCGCCGTGAACAACGGTGTGTACCGCGCAGGCTTTGCCACGTCACAAAAGGCTTATGAGGCCGCATTTGATGATGTGTTTGCCGAACTGGATCACCTTGAGCAGCACTTGGGTGAGCATCGTTACCTGGCGGGAGAATACCTGACTGAAGCCGATGTAAGGCTTTTCACCACGGCGATTCGGTTTGATGCGGTGTACTACAGCCACTTCAAATGCAACCTGCGGCGAATTGCGGATTATCCGAACCTGTCGAACTGGCTAAGGGAGTTGTATCAGTGGCCGGGGATTGCCGAGACGGTGGATTTTGCTCACATCAAGGGGCATTACTACGCCAGTCACCGCACGATTAATCCGACGGGGATTGTGCCGAAGGGGCCGTTGCAGACGTTTGAGGCGGAGCATGACCGCGCGAGACTGAGCGGAAAAGGCATCTTGAGCTGACAAACCCTGTGGCGAGGGAGCTTGCTCCCGCTGGGCTGCGCAGCGGCCCCAAAATCCTGGGAGCGCTTCGCACTCCAGCGGGAGCAAGCTCCCTCGCCACAGGAGACGTGTCAGACTTGCGACTGAGCGCCTTCAAACCACTTCAGCTTCTCACGCAACTGCACCACTTCTCCCACAATCACCAGTGTCGGCGCATGAACCTCATGTTCCGCCACCATGCGTGGCAGGTCAGCCAGGGTGCCGGTAAACACCCGCTGGTTGGACGTGGTGCCCTGCTGGATCAACGCCGCCGGCGTATCCGCCGAACGACCATGCTTGATCAGCTGTTCGCAGATGATCGGCAACCCGATCAAGCCCATGTAGAACACCAGGGTCTGCGAAGGGCCCACCAGGTCACTCCACGGCAGGTCCGAAGTCCCGTCCTTCAAGTGCCCGGTAATGAAGCGAACCGATTGCGCATAGTCGCGGTGGGTCAGCGGAATACCGGCATACGCCGCGCAACCGCTGGCCGCGGTAATACCCGGCACCACCTGGAACGGGATGCCATGGGCCGCCAGCTCTTCGATCTCTTCACCGCCACGCCCAAAGATGAACGGGTCGCCCCCCTTGAGCCGCAGCACGCGCTTGCCTTGCCTGGCCAGGTCCACCAGTTGCTGGTTGATCTGGTCCTGCGGCACCGCATGGTCGGCGCGACGCTTGCCGACATACACCCGCTCGGCATCGCGACGGCACAATTCAAGAATCGCCGGCGCCACCAGGCGGTCGTACAGCACCACGTCGGCCTGTTGCATCAAGCGCAAGGCGCGGAACGTCAGCAGGTCCGGATCACCCGGGCCTGCGCCCACCAGGTAGACTTCGCCCGGTGCGTGCGGCGGCGCGCCGTTGATTTTCTCCACCAGCAGACGCTCGGCTTCATCGCCCTGCCCGGCCAGTTGCCGATCAGCAATCGGGCCCTGGAAGACATCTTCCCAGAACGCGCGACGTTGCTGCACATCCGGGAACAAGCCTTTGACCTGGCTGCGAAACCGCGCCGCCAACCCGGCCAACTGGCCATAAGTCGACGGAATCCAGGTTTCCAGCTTGGCGCGGATCAGCCGTGCCAGCACCGGCGCATCGCCGCCGCTGGACACTGCGATCACCAACGGCGAACGGTCGACAATCGCCGGAAAGATCACGCTGCACAAGGCCGGCGCATCCACCACATTGACCGGTACGCAACGACGCCGGGCATCGCTGGACACTTGCGCGTTCAGCGGCTCGTCGTCGGTCGCCGCGATGATCAGGGTGCAACCGTCGAGGTCGGCCTCCTGATAACCACGCAAAATCAGTTCACCGCCACTGCCCTGCACCAGTTCACGCAACTGGTCTTCAATCTGGGGAGCAACCACCCGCAACAACGCGCCGGCGTCGGCCAGCAGCCGGGATTTGCGCAAGGCAATTTCCCCGCCACCGACGACCAACACACGACTGCCGCGCAGGTTATGAAACAGCGGCAGAAATTCCATTTAGCCGATGACCTCAACGCCCGCCATGTACGGCTTGAGCACTTCAGGCACGCGGATCGAACCGTCAGCCTGCTGGTAGTTTTCCAGCACGGCCACCAGGGTGCGGCCTACTGCCAGGCCCGAACCGTTGAGGGTGTGGACCAGCTCGGGCTTGCCGGTTTCCGGGTTACGGAAACGCGCCTGCATGCGACGGGCCTGGAAATCACCGCAGTTGGAGCACGACGAAATCTCGCGGTATTTGTCCTGGCTCGGCACCCACACTTCCAGGTCGTAAGTCTTCACGGCGCTGAAACCCATGTCGCCGGTGCACAGGGCCAGAACGCGGTACGGCAGCTCCAGCAGTTGCAGGACGCGTTCGGCGTTGGCGGTCAGGCCTTCCAGCGCTTCCATGGAAGTCGACGGCTCGACAACCTGCACCATCTCGACCTTGTCGAACTGGTGCTGGCGAATCATGCCGCGGGTGTCGCGGCCCGATGCACCGGCTTCGCTGCGAAAGCACGGCGAGTGGGCGACAAACTTGATCGGCAACTGCTTGGCGTCGAGGATTTCCCCGGCCACGATATTGGTCAGCGACACTTCGGCGGTCGGGATCAGGTACAAGTCGGCTTCGCCATCGCGGCTGATCTTGAACAGGTCTTCCTCGAATTTCGGCAGCTGGCTGGTGCCCATCAGCGCCGGAGCCTGGACCAGGTACGGGGTGTAAGCCTCTTCGTAGCCGTGCTCGCCGGTGTGCAGGTTGATCATGAACTGTGCCAGGGCGCGGTGCATGCGTGCGATCGGGCCACGCAGCAAGGCAAAGCGCGCGCCGGACATTTTGGCCGCCGTTTCGAAGTCCAGGCCACCGGTCAGTTCGCCCAGGGCGACGTGGTCCTTGATCTCGAAATCGAAGGTTTTTGGCGTGCCCCAGCGACGGACTTCGACGTTGCCGTCTTCGTCTTCGCCGATTGGCACGGATTCGTGCGGCAGGTTCGGGATGCCCAGCAGGATCGAGTCCAGTTCGGTCTGGATAACGTCCAGCTCGACTTTGCCGGAAGCCAACTCGCCAGCCATACGCTCGACGTCCGCCATCAACGGCGCGATGTCTTCGCCGCGCTGCTTGGCCTGACCGATGGATTTGGAACGCGCATTACGCTCAGCCTGCAGTGCTTCGGTGCGGGTCTGGACGGTCTTGCGCTGTTCTTCCAGCGCTTCGATGCGCGCAACATCCAAGGCAAAGCCACGGGATGCCAGGCGGTCCGCTACGTCCTGAAGGTTGCTACGTAACAGTTTGGAATCGAGCATGTCGGTCTCTCGTTTATCAAAGTTTGGTCAAGGACAGGCCAGCCCAGGTGGCGAGCAGCCCGCCGAACACGCTGATGGCCAGGTACCCGAAGGCGACCGGTGCCTGCCCGCTTTCCAGCAGGCGTAGCGTGTCCAGTGAAAAGGATGAAAAGGTCGTCAGACCGCCTACAAAACCGACAATCAAGCCGGCACGAATCTCAATCGGCACTTCCGGGCGAAGCAGAAACCACCCGTACAACAAGCCGATGATCAAACAGCCCACCAGGTTGACCGCCAGGGTCGCCGCATAAAAATGCTTCGGCCAATTGGCGCTGACCCAGGTGCTGGTGGCGAAACGCAATAATGTACCAGCGATGCCGGCTACGGACACGGCAAGAATCGTTCTGAGCACTACTTTCTCCGCTGTTTCGGACTGAGCCGGTCAAGTTGGGCAAGGTGATTGAGCTTTTCGCCGATCTTCAGCTCCAGGCCGCGGGGCACCGGCTGGTAAAACGGCTGCGGCTCAAGGTCATCCGGGAAGTAATCTTCGCCAGCCGCATAGGCGTCCGGCTCATCGTGGGCGTAGCGGTATTCATCGCCGTAGCCGAGTTGCTTCATCAGCTTGGTCGGCGCATTGCGCAAGTGCAGCGGCACTTCCAGGGAACCATGCTCGGCGGCAGCACGCAGGGCGGACTTGAAGCCCATGTACACCGCGTTGCTCTTCGGTGCGCAGGCCAGATAGGTGATGGCCTGGGCCACCGCCAACTCGCCTTCCGGGCTGCCCAGGCGTTCCTGCACTTCCCAGGCGGCCAGGCACAGGCTCAGCGCACGCGGGTCGGCATTGCCGATATCTTCGCTGGCCATGCGCACCACGCGCCGGGCGAGGTACAGCGGGTCGCAACCGCCGTCGATCATCCGCGCAAACCAGTACAGCGCGCCGTCTGGGTTTGAGCCGCGCACAGACTTGTGCAGCGCGGAAATCTGGTCGTAGAACGCTTCGCCGCCCTTGTCGAAACGCCGCCGGGTGTCGCCCAACAGGCTCTGCAGCAAGTCGACGCCGATTTCGCTGCCATCCTCGGCCAGGTCGGAAGCGTTCTCCAGCAGATTGAGAAAACGTCGACCGTCGCCATCCGCAGCAGTCAGCAGGATCTTGAAGCCTTCCTCACTGACACTCAACTGGCGCTTGCCCAGGCCCTTGTCTTCGTTCAGCGCACGCTGCAAGAGCTTCTGCATCGCGGCCTCATCGAGGCTCTTGAGCACATAGACACGCGCCCGGGACAGCAAGGCATTGTTCAGTTCAAAAGACGGGTTTTCGGTGGTGGCACCAATAAAGATCAGCGTGCCGTCTTCGACATACGGCAAGAACGCATCCTGCTGCGACTTGTTGAAGCGATGCACTTCGTCGACGAACAGGATGGTGCGCTTGCCGTACTGCCCGGCCTGCTGCTTGGCGACTTCCACCGCCTGGCGGATCTCCTTGACCCCGGCCAGCACCGCCGAGACCGTCTCGAAGTGTGCATCCGAGACTTTTGCCAGGAGCCGCGCCAGGGTGGTTTTACCCACGCCCGGCGGCCCCCAGAAAATCATCGAGTGCAGCGCACCCTGCTCAAGGGCCTCGCGCAAAGGCTTGCCGCGGGCGAGCAGGTGTTCCTGCCCGACGTACTCGTCCAGGTTGGTCGAGCGCAGGCGCGCCGCCAGAGGCTGAGCAATCGGGTCACTTCGAAACAGGTCCATGGGCAGCGTTTGAAACCTCTGGGCAGTTTATTCCTGGATCACGTCGGCACCCTTCGGGATGTCGAACTTGAACTTGGATGCCGGTACCGGCTGGTTGGCCTTGACCCCGGAGAACAGGATGTCGGTGCGCTGGCCGACGCTGTCAACCAGGCGCATGTTGTTGATCACGCCGTTGCCAAACGACAGGGACAGCGTGTCAAAGAGCGTGTCCTTGGATTTCGGCTTAAGGGTGAATTCAATCACGTTGCTGGTATGCTTGGAGGTAATGTCGAAGCTGTCGTTGATCTTCGACACATCGCCCGACAGCAACAGCGCTGGCGTCTGGTTCAGGCGCGGGTCGAGCTTCTTGATGGTCGCCTGCTCCAGGTCCGGGTCCCACAGGGTGACTTTTTGGCCGTCAGAGACGATGGTCTGCTCGGCCTTGCCTTCTGTGTGCCAGTAGAACAGCCCTGGGCGCTGCACAGCCATCTCGCCGGCGGTTTCCTGCAACTGGGTGCCACCGGCATCCAGCGTGAGCTGGGAGAAGCGCGCGGTCAGGGTCTGGGATTTGTCCAACAGGTTTTTCAGGCTGGCGACGGAAGCCGGGTCAGCATGAGCCGAAACAGCAGTCAGGGCCAATGCAGGCAACAACAGCATGCGGATAAGACGCATGGGAGTCCTCTTAGATTCGGTTGCAAGGCGTGCCGCGTGTTGCCACGCGGCACGTAATCAGTCACGCATCTGCGCTGGCGCAATCACTTCGCGCGAGCCGTTGGTGTTCATCGAGGTGACCACGCCGGCCATTTCCATGGCTTCGATCATGCGGGCAGCGCGGTTGTAGCCAATCTTCAGCTTGCGCTGTACGGCGGAGATCGAGGCGCGGCGGCTTTCAAGCACGAACTGCACCGCTTCGTCGTAGAGCGCATCGGTCTCGGCATCATCGTCGCCACCGCCGCTGCCACCGTCGAAGCCGCTGCCGGCCTCTTCGACGCCGGCGAGGATGTCGTCGTTGTATTCCGGGGCGCCACGCAGCTTCCAGGCTTCCACCACACGGTGCACCTCATCGTCGGAGACGAACGCGCCGTGGACACGGATCGGCAAACTGGTGCCCGGCGGCATGTAGAGCATGTCACCGTGGCCCAGCAGTTGCTCGGCGCCGCCCTGGTCGATGATGGTCCGGGAATCGATCTTGCTCGACACCTGGAACGCCATGCGGGTCGGGATGTTGGCCTTGATCAGGCCGGTGATCACGTCCACCGACGGACGCTGGGTCGCGAGGATCAAGTGGATCCCGGCGGCCCGCGCCTTCTGGGCGATACGGGCGATCAGTTCTTCGACCTTCTTGCCGACGATCATCATCATGTCGGCAAATTCGTCGACCACCACCACGATGGTCGGCAATTTGGTCAACAGCGGCGCTTCGTCGTGGATGCTTTCGCGCTTGTACAACGGGTCGGTCAGCGGCGTGCCGGCGTCCTGGGCTTCCTTGACCTTGGCGTTGAAGCCCGACAGGTTACGCACGCCCATCTTCGCCATCAGCTTGTAGCGCCGTTCCATCTCGGCAACGCTCCAGCGCAGGGCGTTGGCCGCATCCTTCATGTCGGTCACCACCGGGCACAACAGGTGTGGAATGCCTTCGTAGATCGACAGCTCAAGCATTTTCGGGTCGATCATGATCAGCTTGGCGTCATCCGGGCCCGACTTGAACAGGATCGACAGGATCATCGCATTCACACCCACCGACTTACCGGAACCGGTGGTACCGGCAACCAGCAAGTGAGGCATTTTCGCCAGGTCGGTGATCACCGGCTTGCCGCCGATGTCGTGGCCCAGGGCCAGGGTGACCGGCGACTTGAAGTTGTCGTATTCCGGGGTCGACAGCACTTCGGAGAAGCGCACGATCTGCCGGTCTTCGTTGGGAATCTCGATACCGACGGTGGTCTTGCCCGGAATTACTTCCACCACTCGCACGCTGGTCACGGCCAGCGAACGCGCCAGATCCTTGGCCAGGTTGGAAATGCGGCTGACCTTGACGCCGGCAGCCGGCTGGATTTCGTAGCGGGTAATCACCGGGCCCGGGTGGATCGAATCCACCGAGACTTCGACGCCGAATTCCTTGAGCTTGATTTCCAGCAGGTGGCCGACGGCCGCCAGGGATTCAGGGGAATAATTGAGCTGTTTCTTTTCCGCAGGATCAAGAATCGAGATCGGCGGCAAGGTGCCTTCCACGGCGCTGTCGACAAACAACGGCGCCTGTTTCTCTTTCTGCACGCGGTGGCTCGGCTCGGGGGCCTTCGGCGGCGCAGGGGCGATCACCGGCGGCACTTGCTTCTCGCGGTCCGACATGTGCTTGGTCAGGGCCTGCTCGCGTTCGATCAGGCGTTCCTTGACCTTGGCCTGCTCACGCCGGTCCGGCGTGCTCGGGGCCACCACCTCGTTGACGCGGGTATCCACCTCGCGCAGTTGCGCAACCATGCGTTTGCGGTCCACCCGGGCCGACCACCAGCGATTGGCGGCGCCCTGGAACAGTTCGAGCAGGTCGAGGGTGATCTTGCCGGTCACGTCCATGACCTTGAACCAGGACAGGTCGGTAAACACGGTGAGGCCGAACAGGAACAGCGCGATGAACATCAGGGTGCTGCCCTGGATGTTCAGGGTCCTGCGGGCCAGGTCGCCGAGGCTTTCGCCCAGAGCGCCGCCGGCACCGGCCGGCAGACCGGTAGGTGCGTGGAAATGGATATGGGCCAGGGCCGCGCCGGACAACACCAGGAACACCAGGCCGATCAGGCGCCAGGAGAACAGCCAGCCGCTCCATTGCCACGGCTCGTGACGCTGGCGGAAGATCTGCCAGGTCTTGATGGCCAGCAGCAACGGGAAGATGTAAGCGAAGTAACCCAGCACCATGAACAGGATGTCGGCGCTGTAGGAGCCGGCCGGACCACCGAAGTTCTGCACGTCTTCGATCTTGCTGTTGTGGCTCCAGCCTGGATCGTCCTTGCCATAGGTGAGCAAGGCCATCATCAGGAACAGGCACAGCGCGCCGATGGCGATCAGTGCACCTTCCTTGAGTCGGTAGTGCAGGTGCTGGCGCCAGGCGGGCACGACTGCGGCTTTAGGTGTTGCGGCGGATTTCTTCAAAACGGGTCTTTTCCTGCGCCTTTAGCGCGTCCATCTGTTGAATGACTGCAAAACACTGCCCAATCCGGGCAGGTAAAAAATGAACGAGTGCCAGTGGAGCTACTTTTAACACCCTGCTACTGATTCATGAAACGGCGATAACGCCCCAATGGCCGCATTGTACGGGTTTGTGTGCGCGATGCCACGCACTTGGCCCTACGTTACACAGCATAGCCAATGTTCAATTTCATAACGTTCAATTTGAGCATGCATTGTCTTTACTGACAAAGGCTTATGAGCTGTTTTTGCCAATCCAGGCTAGCTTGCCGACCGACGTACGCGATTACGACCACGCCCCCGGCATAGAGTTGCAGAAACACCCGTTCATGCTTATCTGCACCGATCCCATGTTCGGGGTAGCCCCAGAGCGTTTCGTCGACAATAATCACAGCTCTTGCAACGGACAACATCGCCGTTACCGCCCTCCCCTTCCGTAAGCCTGGATGCCATGCTGACCTGGTTACAACGCAACACCCTGACCTTCCCACCGCTGGCCAAGGCCATGCGCGAACCCAATGGCCTGCTCGCGGCCGGTGGCGACCTGTCGGCCGACCGCCTGATCCAGGCCTACCGCCACGGCTGCTTTCCCTGGTTCTCGGAAGGCCAGCCCATCCTCTGGTGGTCGCCCGACCCACGCACCGTACTGTTCCCCGATGAGCTGCACGTTTCCCGCAGCCTCGGCAAATTGTTGCGCCAGCAGCGTTACACAGTGACCTTCGACCAGGACTTCGCTGCGGTTATCCAGGCGTGCGCGGCGCCGCGCAGTTATGCCGATGGCACCTGGATCACCGAAGCCATGCAGAACGCCTACCTGCAACTGCACCAGCGCGGTTATGCGCATTCGGTGGAGGTGTGGGACGCGGGCGAACTGGTGGGTGGCCTGTACGGCCTGGCGATGGGCCAGTTGTTTTTCGGCGAGTCCATGTTCAGTCGCGCCGACAACGCCTCGAAATACGGCTTTGCCACCCTGGTTCGGCAACTACAGGCCTGGGGCTTTGTGCTGATCGACTGCCAGATGCCCACCGATCACCTGCACAGCCTCGGCGCCCGCGCCATTCCCCGCAGCGACTTCGCCAACTACCTGCGCGACCATTTGGACCAAACCAGCTCTGCTCCGTGGGTTTCCTAGGCGACTTCCCCGCACCTGGCTTACACTTATTTCAAAGCTTATCCGAGGGTTGATCATGACCGAGCTGGCGCGTTTGAAGTTTTATGCCACTCAACCCCACTCATGCAGCTATCTGCCCGATGAGCAGGCCACCACGCTGTTCCTCGACCCCAGCCAGCCGATGGACGTGCATGTGTATGCCGATTTGTCGGAAATGGGCTTCCGGCGCAGCGGCGACCACCTTTACCGGCCGCACTGCCAGAACTGCAACGCCTGCGTACCGGCGCGCATCCCGGTGGCGCAGTTCCTGCCGGACCGCAACCAGAAACGCATCCTGAAGCGCAACGCCGACCTGACCGTTACCGCCACCAAACCCGGCTTCAGCGAAGAATATTTCGACCTTTACCAACGCTACATCGAACAGCGCCACGCCGACGGCGACATGTTCCCGCCCAGCCGCGACCAGTTTTCCACCTTCCTGGTGCGCGACCTGCCCTTCTCGCGCTTCTATGAGTTTCGGCTCGAGGGACGACTGGTGGCGGTCGCCGTGACCGACCTGCTGCCCAATGGCCTGTCGGCGGTCTACACCTTTTATGAGCCCGCCGAGGAACGGCGCAGCCTGGGACGCTTTGCGATCCTGTGGCAGATCGGTGAAGCCTTGCGCCTGGAATTGGAGGCGGTGTACCTCGGATACTGGATAAAAAACTGCAAAAAGATGAACTACAAGACCCAATATCGGCCCATTGAGCTGCTAATTAACCAAAGATGGGTCACGTTGAACTAGAACCTCTTGGCTTAAACACCCTTTTTCGGGCACAATGCACGCCGCTTTTGCCTGGCGCAGTTGCACCGGGCCATTCACTGGATACCGAGGGCTTTACTGCATGTCGAAAGAAGACAGCTTCGAAATGGAAGGCACTGTCGTCGACACCCTGCCCAACACCATGTTTCGTGTGGAGTTGGAAAATGGGCACGTCGTAACCGCGCATATCTCCGGCAAGATGCGCAAGAACTACATTCGTATTCTTACCGGTGACAAAGTGCGCGTCGAACTGACGCCCTATGACCTGAGCAAAGGGCGCATCACTTACCGCGCCCGTTAATCAAGTCAATACAAGACGCCCGGTTATGCCGGGCGTTTTTGTGTGTGCGCGATTTACCTGAAACCAGCAATCCCTTGTGGGAGCGGGCTTGCTCGCGAATGCGGCATATCAGTCACTGACTGTGTCGACTGGCACACCGCATTCGCGAGCAAGCCCGCTCCCACATTTGATCTGCATCGGTTTCAAGACAGCAAAAAGGCGCCTCTCGGCGCCTTTTTGTTTTGTTGCGTCAGCTATCAGGCCATTTCAGCCGTGGTTTCGAAGTCGAAGGTCAACTCGCCGTCCTTCAGATCGATATGCACCACGCCACCATGGTCTGCCAGTTCGCCAAACAGGATCTCTTCCGCCAGTGGGCGCTTGATCTTGTCCTGGATCAGGCGAGCCATTGGCCGAGCGCCCATTGCCGCGTCGTAGCCACCTTCCGCCAGCCAGTTGCGCGCCGCGTCCGAGACTTCCAGCTGCACGCGCTTGTCTTCCAACTGCGCCTGGAGCTCGGTGAGGAACTTGTCCACCACGCTTTTGATGACCTCATGGCTGAGGCGACCAAACTGAATGATGGTGTCCAGGCGGTTGCGGAATTCCGGCGTGAAACTCTTCTTGATCACTTCCATGGCGTCGGAAGAGTGATCCTGATGAGTAAAGCCAATGGAAGCCCGCGCGGCCGTTTCGGCACCGGCGTTGGTGGTCATGATCACGATCACGTTGCGGAAGTCCGCCTTGCGCCCGTTGTTGTCGGTCAGGGTGCCGTGGTCCATGACCTGCAACAGCAGGTTGAAGACTTCCGGGTGCGCCTTCTCGATTTCATCGAGCAGCAGTACGCAATGTGGCTGCTTGGTGATCGCCTCGGTCAACAGGCCGCCCTGGTCGAAGCCGACATAGCCCGGAGGCGCACCGATCAGGCGCGACACGGTGTGACGCTCCATGTACTCGGACATGTCGAAACGCACCAGCTCGATCCCCATGGCCTTGGCCAATTGCCGCGCCGCTTCGGTCTTGCCGACGCCGGTAGGCCCGGCGAACAGGAACGAACCGACCGGCTTGTCCGGCGACTTGAGGCCAGCGCGGGACAGCTTGATCGCGGTGGACAGCGAGTCGATCGCCGCATCCTGACCAAACACGGTCAGCTTGAGGTCGCGCTCCAGGTTACGCAGCAGCTCCCGATCGGAGGTGTTGACGTGTTTTGGCGGAATCCGCGCGATCTTCGCCACGATATCCTCGACCTGAGGCACGTCGATGCGTTTCACACGCTTCTCCACCGGCTGCAGGCGCTGGTAGGCACCCGCCTCGTCGATCACGTCGATGGCCTTGTCCGGCATGTGCCGGTCATTGATGTAGCGCGATGCCAGCTCGGCGGCTGCACGCAGCGCCTCATCGGTGTACTCGATGCCATGGTGCGCTTCAAAGCGCCCCTTGAGCCCGCGCAGGATGCCAATGGTGTCTTCTACCGAAGGCTCGGACACATCCACTTTCTGGAAGCGGCGCGCCAGGGCGCGGTCTTTTTCGAAGATCCCGCGGAATTCCTGGAACGTGGTCGAACCGATGCAACGGATATCGCCCGAAGACAGCAGCGGCTTGAGCAGGTTCGACGCATCCATCACGCCACCGGAAGCCGCACCGGCACCGATGATGGTGTGGATTTCGTCAATGAACAGGATCGCCTGCGGGCGTTTTTTCAACTCGCCGAGCAACGCCTTGAAGCGCTTCTCGAAATCGCCACGGTACTTGGTCCCGGCGAGCAATGCGCCCAGGTCAAGGGAGTAGACGACGCTGTTGGCCAGCAGGTCGGGCACCTGGTTATCAACAATGCGTTTGGCCAGGCCTTCGGCAATCGCGGTTTTACCCACGCCTGCCTCACCGACCAACAACGGGTTGTTCTTGCGGCGACGCGCCAGGATCTGCGCCACGCGCTCAACTTCCAGCTCACGCCCTACCAGCGGATCGATCCGCCCCTGGCGCGCCAGTTCGTTGAGGTTGCTGGCATAAGCGTCCAGCGGGTTGCTCGAAGAAGAAGACTCACCGCCCTCGTCATCCTGCATATCCTGCTCACCTTCCGAGTGATCGCCATGCCCTGGCACCTTGGAAATGCCATGGGCGATGTAGTTGACGACATCAATACGGGCAACGCTTTGCTGCTTGAGCAGGAACACAGCCTGGCTTTCCTGCTCGCTGAAGATCGCCACGAGCACATTGGCCCCTGTGACTTCGCGCTTGCCGGAGCTCTGTACGTGGAAAACGGCACGCTGCAGTACCCGCTGGAAGCCCAGGGTTGGCTGGGTCTCGCGGTCCTCGTCATGAACGGGGATCAACGGCGTGGTGGAGTCGATAAACTCCTGCAGGTCATGCTTGAGTTTGTCGAGATTGGCACCACACGCACGCAGTACGGTGGCGGCAGCTTCGTTATCCAAAAGTGCCAGCAGCAGGTGTTCGACGGTCATGAATTCATGACGCTTCGAACGGGCCTCCTTGAAGGCAAGATTGAGGGTGACTTCGAGCTCGCGGTTTAACATAGCTTCACCTCATACCCAAGTGGTCGGAGTTAACCGTCCTTCTCGATTTCACAGAGTAGCGGATGCTGGCTTTCCCTGGCGTACTGGTTGACCTGCATGGCCTTTGTCTCGGCGATGTCGCGGGTAAACACTCCACATACTGCCCGTCCTTCTGTGTGAACGGCCAGCATTACCTTGGTCGCCAACTCGCGGTTCAGGTTAAAAAACACCTCGAGCACTTCGACGACGAAATCCATCGGTGTGTAGTCATCATTGAACAAAACCACCTTGTACATCGGCGGCGCCTGTAAAGCAGGCTTGGCCTCCTGGACAGCAATGCCTGCAGAACCGTCGTCGTCTTCTTGACCATCCGGATGATCCTTATGGAGAGTCGGGCGATCCTGATTGAATGTTAGTCGAATCTGGCTGATTGCATGCATGGAAAGAAAGGTTCGTCAGTGGTTCAAATACAGTGGTGGGGGCGACCTGTCAGAATTTCAACTCTGACCGACTGGTCGCCTTGACTATCGGCAAATCAGTGTTACAACCAATAGAACCCACAGTGGGTAAAAAAGGTCCGCGCAGTCAACCTTATTTATTCGGGTTAGGACGGATAAACTGGATGATACTCCAGTGATGGAGTCTGGTGCAGAGGGATATGGGCATGGCGAGCGGTAAGGTCAAGTGGTTCAACAATGCCAAGGGTTACGGCTTCATCAACGAAGACGACAAGACTGACGACCTATTTGCGCATTACTCGGCTATCCAAATGGATGGCTACAAGACACTAAAGGCAGGGCAACCGGTTTCCTTCGACATCATTCAGGGACCCAAGGGCTTGCACGCAGTGAATATCAGCGCTCCAGTCAGCGCCACTACCCCCAAAGAGGGCGTCGCTCAAAAATCAAAAAGACAGCTGGCCTGATCAGCCACTGAGCAAACGCTCTAAAAAAAACCGGCCCATCAGGCCGGTTTTTTTACGCCCCTGTATCAGCTTACATATGCGAAATCAGCGCATCCCCGAACGCCGACGACGACAGCAACTTGGCGCCGTCCATCAAGCGGTGGAAGTCATAGGTCACCGTCTTGGCCGAAATTGCGCCGTTGGTGCCCTTGATGATCAGGTCGGCCGCTTCGGTCCAGCCCATGTGGCGCAACATCATTTCCGCCGACAGGATCAGCGAACCCGGGTTGACCTGGTCCTTGCCGGCATACTTCGGCGCAGTACCGTGGGTGGCTTCGAACATCGCCACGGTGTCGGACAGGTTGGCACCCGGCGCAATACCGATACCGCCCACTTCCGCCGCCAGGGCGTCGGACAGATAGTCACCGTTAAGATTAAGGGTGGCGATCACGTCGTATTCGGCCGGGCGCAGCAGGATCTGCTGGAGCATGGCGTCGGCAATGGCGTCCTTGACCACCACATTCTTGCCGGTGCGCGGGTTCTTGAATTGCATCCACGGGCCGCCATCCAACAGGGTCGCACCGAACTCTTCGGCCGCCACTTCGTAGGCCCATTCCTTGAAGGCACCTTCGGTGAACTTCATGATGTTGCCTTTGTGCACAATGGTCAGCGAGTCGCGGTCGTTATCCACGACATACTGCAAGGCCTTGCGCGCCAGGCGCTTGGTGCCTTCCAGGGACACCGGCTTGATGCCGATCCCGCAGTTCTGGTCGAAACGGATCTTGGTGACGCCCATCTCTTCCTTCAGGAACTTGATGACCTTGATCGCTTCCGGGGAGCCGGCTTTCCACTCGATGCCGGCGTAAATATCCTCGGAGTTCTCGCGGAAGATGGTCATGTCCACATCGCCTGGCTTCTTGACCGGGCTTGGCACGCCTTCGAACCAGCGCACCGGGCGCAGGCACACGTAAAGGTCGAGCTGTTGGCGCAGGGCCACGTTCAGCGAACGGATACCGCCACCGACTGGGGTGGTCAGCGGACCCTTGATGGAAACCACGTAGTCCTTGACCGCATCCAGGGTTTCCTGGGGCAGCCAGGTGTCCTGGTCGTAAACCTGGGTGGCCTTTTCGCCGGCATACACCTCCATCCAGGAGATTTTGCGCTTGCCGCCATAAGCCTTGTTAACAGCTGCATCGACCACCTTGATCATCACCGGGCTGATGTCGACGCCAATACCGTCACCCTCGATGAAGGGGATGATCGGGTTGTCAGGAACATTGAGAGAATGGTCTGCATTGACGGTGATTTTGTCGCCGACTGCCGGAACCTGAATCTTCTTGTATCCCATGCTGAACTCCATCTATGGATTGAACATCTGGCTGCGTTCGAGCCTACTCCAGATAAATGAGGACTGAAACCTCAGGCCCTGCACATTTGCGTCGAAAACAGCACATTTAGCGGCCTACAAGCTTGAAAGCAAAGGGAAAAGCGCCAATCTTGAGCACATCATGCGACTTTAGGCGCAACCCGCTGCCTGCGACCTTTAGACCAATGGACGACACACCTTTTGTATGAAGGCTCGGCGTAAGCATAGCGACCTATGTATAATGCCGCCGCTGACCAAAGAGTCACGACGGCCGACCGCTCTAGACAGACGCCCTCCGCCAGAAAAGCCGAGCTACTACAGTAGCTCACCCGCTTGACGCTCGACTGATGCAACCCAACATCACCGCGAAGAAACTTCGACATTTCGCTCATGGATGACTTTGAACGAACGCGCTTTACCCGGCGCATCTCGAGTTTCTGCGCATGCTTTCAGCAAAGAAGAGAGTTAATCCGAATATGCCCACCCGCTCGAAGATCATCTACACCTTCACCGACGAAGCACCAGCCCTCGCCACCTATTCACTGCTGCCTATCGTAGAGGCCTTCACCGCTTCCGCTGATATTGCCGTGGAAACCCGCGACATTTCCCTGGCCGCGCGCATCCTCGCAAGCTTCCCCGAGCAACTGGGCGCCAAGGCCGTGCCGGACCACCTCGCCGAACTGGGCGACCTGGCCGTTACCCCTGAAGCCAACATCATCAAGCTGCCGAACATCAGTGCCTCGACCCCTCAGCTGCAAGCTGCGATCAAGGAACTGCAGGCCCAGGGCTACGCCCTGCCGGACTACCCGGAAACCGTAACCACCGACGCGGAAAAAGAAACCCGTGCACGTTACGACAAGGTCAAGGGCAGCGCCGTGAACCCGGTACTGCGCGAAGGCAACTCCGACCGCCGCGCCCCGCTGTCGGTCAAGAACTACGCTCGCAAGCACCCGCACAAAATGGGCGCCTGGGCTGCCGACTCCAAGTCCCACGTTGCCCACATGAGCAACGGCGACTTCTACGGCAGCGAGAAAGCCGTTCAGATCGAGGGCGCTGATGCCGTCAAGATCGAACTGATCGCCAAGGACGGTACCGCTACCGTCCTGAAGGAAAAAACCAGCGTACAAGCTGGCGAGATCATCGACACCGCCGTGCTGAGCAAGAAAGCCCTGCGCAGCTTCATCGCCGCTGAAATCGAAGACGCCAAGAAACAAGGCGTGCTGCTGTCGGTTCACCTGAAAGCCACCATGATGAAGGTTTCCGACCCGATCATGTTCGGCCAGATCGTTGCCGAGTTCTATAAAGACGCACTGGCCAAGCACGCTGTGGTGCTGGAGCAGATCGGCTTCAACCTGAACAACGGCATCGGCGACCTGTACGCTCGCATCAAGGCCCTGCCGGCCGATCAGCAAGCGCAGATCGAAGCCGACATCCAGGCGGTATACGCTGCTCGCCCTTCCCTGGCGATGGTCAACTCCGACAAAGGCATCACCAACCTGCACGTGCCGAGCGACGTCATCGTCGACGCCTCGATGCCTGCCATGATCCGTGACTCCGGCAAGATGTGGGGCACCGACGGCCAGCTGCACGACACCAAGGCTGTGATCCCGGATCGCTGCTACGCCACTATCTACCAGGCAGTCATCGAAGACTGCAAGGCCAATGGCGCCTTCGACCCAACCACCATGGGCAGCGTGCCAAACGTTGGCCTGATGGCGAAAAAAGCCGAAGAGTACGGCTCCCACGACAAGACCTTCCAGATCAAGGCTGACGGCGTAGTCCGCGTCACCGACAGCAAGGGCAACCTGCTGATGGAACAGGCTGTTGAAGCCGGCGACATCTTCCGCATGTGCCAGACCAAAGACGCGCCGATCCAGGACTGGGTCAAACTGGCCGTCAACCGCGCCCGCGCCAGCAACACCCCGGCCATCTTCTGGCTGGACCCACAGCGCGCGCACGACGGCGTCGTGGTCGAGAAAGTTCAGGCTTACCTGAAAGACCACAACACCGAAGGCCTGGACATCCGCATCATGTCGCCAGTCGACGCGATGAAGTTCACCCTGGAGCGCACCCGCAAGGGCCTGGACACCATCTCGGTGACCGGCAACGTTCTGCGCGACTACCTGACCGACCTGTTCCCGATCATGGAACTGGGCACCAGCGCCAAGATGCTGTCGATCGTGCCGCTGATGAACGGTGGCGGCCTGTTCGAAACCGGCGCTGGCGGCTCGGCTCCGAAGCACGTGCAGCAACTGGTTGAAGAGAACTTCCTGCGCTGGGATTCCCTGGGCGAGTTCCTGGCCCTGGCCGCATCCCTCGAGCATTTGGGTGTGACGTACAACAACCCGAAAGCCCTGGTGCTGTCCAAGACCCTGGACCAGGCCACCGGCCAGTTCCTCGACAACAACAAGTCGCCATCGCGCAAAGTCGGCAACATCGACAACCGCGGCAGCCACTTCTACCTGGCGCTGTACTGGGCTCAAGCCCTGGCGGCCCAGACCGAAGACACTGCACTGCAAGCGCAGTTTGGCGAACTGGCCAAGACCCTGACCGCGAATGAGGCAACCATCGTTGCCGAGCTCAACGCTGTCCAGGGCAAGCCAGTGGACATCGGTGGCTACTACGCACCGAACGCCGAGCTGACCAGCAAGGCCATGCGCCCAAGCGCCACCCTCAACGCGGCAATCGCTGCGCTGGTGTGATGCCTTGAGGTGCCGCCGCACGAGGATCGCTGACTGATCCTCGTGCGACAGGAAAATCCGGAATTCGAAAGGATTCCGGATTTTTTTTGCCTGTTTTTCAGGAACGGGCGCAGTCCTTGCTTTGTCTTCTTATTGTTCCAACCCTCAAAGAACAATAAATAAGGACGTTCCCATGCCAAGAAACCTCCTACAGGCGCTGACCTGCTCCTCGGTCCTGGCCCTGCTGACGGCCTGCGCAGGCACTTCAAGTCCCTACCCCCACGCCCAGGAACCGATCGGCGACGTACAGACCATGTACGACGGCAAACTCAGTGAACCCGACGCTGTCAGCACCTTCCGCAACATTGATCGCCTGTTCCCGGTACGCACCATCAAGGCCGGTGGCCACCCGTTTCCACTGCCGCACAGCAGCCAACCGCTGGGGCCAGTGGCCTTCGACTATGAAGGCAAACGCTACAGCCTCGACGACTACGTCGCCCTCAACCGGGTAACAGGCCTGCTGGTGATCAAGAACGGCCAGGTCGTTACTGAACGCTACGAAAAAGGCAACACGCCGGACACCCGGTGGATGTCGATGTCGGTGGCCAAGTCGATCACCTCGACCCTCGTGGGCGCCGCGCTGCAGGACGGCTCGATCAAAAGCCTGGATGACAAAGTCACCCAATACCTGCCCGCACTCGCCGGCAGTGGTTACGACCAGGCCACCGTACGCCAGGTCCTGGCGATGCGCTCCGGGGTCAAATGGAGTGAGAAATACGCCGACCCGATGTCAGACCGGCGCATGATGCTCAAGCTGCAAACCGAACAGGTGCCCGGCTCCGCCCTCAAGTTCATGGCCAGCCTGCCCAGCGCCGCGCCGCCCGGCACCCGCACCAACTACAGTACCGGCGAGACCCAAGTGCTGGGCCAACTGGTCAGCGCCGCCACGGGCAAGCCACTTGCGCAATACCTGAGCGAGAAGATCTGGGCGCCCTACGGCATGCAAACCGACGCCAACTGGTGGCTCGATGGCCCCAATGGCAACGAAGTCGGCGGCAGCGGCATCAGTGCAACGCTGGAAGATTACGGGCGCTTCGGACAGTTCGTACTCAGCGGCGGCAAAGCCGGCGACAAACAGGTCCTGCCCCAGGGCTGGATGAGCTTCGCCAGCGCCACCACCGGCACCGACCCGGCGTACGGCGACTTTGCCTCCATGTGGTGGCCCGCCTGGACCGCCGCCTCGAAGGCGGACAAGGCCTTCACGGCTGCCGGCATTTTCGGGCAGTTTGTCTACATCAATCCCACGCAGAACGTGGTGATCGTCGTATGGCAAGCGCAAACCAAAGCCACCGGCGGTGAAGTGATTGATGACATGGTCGCCTTCGACGCGATCACCAAGGCCGCGAAGTAACCGACAGGGGCGCTCTCGGCGGGCGCCCCTGTATGATGTTTCTCTGATTTCTCGAGACTCTCCCATGACCTGGCTCCCCCACATTACTGTCGCCACCATCGTCGAAGACAACGGCCGCTTCCTGATGGTCGAAGAACTCAAGGGCGGCCGCGCCGTGCTCAACCAGCCCGCCGGCCACCTCGACCCGAACGAAACCCTGACCGAGGCCGCCGTGCGCGAAACCCTCGAAGAGACCGGCTGGGACGTCGAAGCCACCGGGATTGTCGGGATTT
Organism: Pseudomonas sp. F8002; assembly: GCF_013385495.1. Taxonomy (NCBI): domain Bacteria; kingdom Pseudomonadati; phylum Pseudomonadota; class Gammaproteobacteria; order Pseudomonadales; family Pseudomonadaceae; genus Pseudomonas; species Pseudomonas sp. F8002. Next base: position 40,180 of record NZ_JACAPW010000043.1, read on the forward strand.
ACCTGTACACCGCTCCCAGCAATGGCGTGACCTATCAGCGCGTATGCTTCATCGCCAAGGCCCTGCAACACCACCCGGACTACCCACTGGACGACGGTATTCTGCGCGCCCGCTGGCTGACCCGTGACGAATTGATGGCCCTGCGCGAAGACTGGCGCAGCGAGCTGATCATTCGCTGCATCGACGATTATCTGGCCGGCCAGCACCACAGCCTCGAATTGATCCGCCCTTCTCTTTAGCCTTGCAGGCGCGAGCCTGCTAGAATCGCGTCCTTTTTAAAGACTCCCGTTGAAATCCTATGCGTGATCCAGCCCCTTCTGACACACAAAAGAAGCGCGTCATCGTCGGTATGTCCGGCGGCGTGGATTCTTCCGTTTCCGCCGTTCTGCTCATGGAGCAGGGTTATGAGGTGGAAGGCCTGTTCATGAAGAACTGGGAAGAAGACGATGGAACGGAATATTGCACCGCCATGGACGACCTGGCGGATGCCCAGGCCGTCTGCGACAAAATCGGCATCAAGCTGCACACCGCCAACTTCGCCGCCGAGTACTGGGACAACGTGTTCGAGCACTTCCTGGCCGAATACAAGGCCGGTCGCACGCCAAACCCGGACATCCTGTGTAACCGCGAGATCAAGTTCAAGGCGTTCCTCGACTACGCGATGATCCTCGGTGCCGACCTGATTGCTACGGGCCACTACGTGCGCCGTCGCGACATCGATGGTCGCACCGAGCTGCTCAAGGGCCTGGACGCCAACAAGGACCAGAGCTACTTCCTGCACGCCGTCGGCGGCGAACAGATCGCCAAGACCCTGTTCCCGGTGGGCGAGCTGGAAAAGCCCGAAGTGCGCGCCATTGCCGAGAAACACGGCCTGGCCACCGCCAAGAAGAAGGATTCCACCGGGATCTGCTTTATCGGCGAGCGCCGTTTCAGCGACTTCCTCAAGCAGTACCTGCCGGCGCAACCGGGCGAGATCAAGACCACCGAAGGCGAGATCATCGGCCGTCACCACGGCTTGATGTACCACACCATCGGCCAGCGCCAGGGCCTGGGCATCGGCGGCTTGAAAGACGCCGGCGAAGAGCCGTGGTACGTGCTGGTCAAGGACCTGGAGCACAACGAGCTGATCGTGGGCCAGGGCAATGACCACCCATGGCTGTTCTCCCGTGCCCTGCTGGCCTCGGACATCTACTGGGTCAACCCGGTGGACCTCAGCAGCCCGCGCCGCCTCACGGCCAAAGTGCGCTATCGCCAGAGCGACCAGCCCTGCACCCTGGAAAAAACCGCCACCGGCTATCGCGCCACTTTCGACGACCCGCAGCGCGCCGTAACGCCGGGCCAATCGGTAGTGTTCTATGACGGAGAGATTTGCCTGGGGGGCGGTGTGATCGAAGTTGCCGAACCCTGGAGCAGCCAGGCATGAGCCCGACCCAGGAGCAACTGACGGCACTGGGCGGCGTGTTTCTCGCCGCGGTGCTGGTGGACAAGATCGCCAAGACCGGCCAGGTCACCGAGGCCGGCCTGACCTGCATGCTCGGCAGCCTGCTGATCCGCGACCCGAAGGACACCCTGGAAGTGTACGGCGGCGACGACCTGGCCCTGCGCGAAGGTTATCGCGCACTGGTCGGCGCCCTCGAGCGCGACCCAAGCACCTTGCAGCGCGAGCCGCTGCGCTACGCCCTGTCGATGCTCGGCCTGGAGCGTCAATTGGCCAAGCGCGACGACCTGCTGGACACCATCGGCAAGCGCCTGCCGCAGATCCAGTCCCAGGTCGAGCATTTTGGCCCGGCCCACGAAAACGTGATCGCAGCCTGTGGCGCCCTGTACCAGGACACCCTGAGCACCTTGCGCCAGCGGATCCAGGTGCACGGCGATATGCGCAACCTGCAACAACCGAACAACGCCTCGAAAATCCGCGCCCTGCTGTTGGCCGGTATTCGTTCGGCGCGGTTATGGCGCCAATTGGGCGGTCATCGTTGGCAGCTGGTGGTCAGCCGACGCAAATTGCTGAAAGAGCTTTACCCGTTGATGCGCAACGAATAAGTCGCAGCAACCGATTTTTTTATAGCCCCACGCGTAATACGCCGGTCAGTTGGCAACGGACCGGCGGATTTTTTCATGTATGATACGCGCCCCATTTCGTTGCCCGACTGTCCGAGAACACCCCATGCAGCTTTCTTCGCTCACTGCGGTTTCCCCTGTTGACGGCCGCTACGCCGGCAAAACCCAGGCCCTGCGCCCTATTTTCAGCGAATACGGCTTGATCCGTGCTCGTGTTCTGGTTGAAGTGCGCTGGCTCCAGCGCCTGGCCGCTCACCCTGGCATCAGCGAAGTGCCGGCGTTCTCTGCCGAAGCCAACGCTGTGCTGAACGCCCTGGCGGAAAACTTCGCTCTGGAGCACGCCGAGCGTGTCAAAGAGATCGAGCGCACCACCAACCACGACGTTAAAGCCATCGAATACCTGCTCAAAGAGCAAGCGGCCAAGCTGCCGGAACTGGCCAAGGTCAGCGAGTTCATCCACTTTGCCTGCACCAGCGAGGACATCAACAACCTGTCCCACGCCCTGATGCTGCGCGAAGGCCGTGATGACGTGATGCTGCCACTGATGCGCCAGACTGCCGACGCCATCCGCGAACTGGCGATCCGTTTCGCCGACGTTCCGATGCTGTCGCGCACCCACGGCCAGCCGGCTTCGCCGACCACCCTGGGTAAAGAACTGGCCAACGTGGTGTACCGCCTGGAGCGCCAGATCGCTCAAGTCGCGGCCGTACCGCTGCTGGGCAAGATCAACGGCGCCGTAGGCAACTACAACGCCCACCTGTCGGCCTATCCTGAGATCGACTGGGAAGAAAACGCCCGCGCCTTCATCGAAGACGAACTGGGCCTGGGTTTCAACCCGTACACCACGCAAATCGAACCCCACGACTACATCGCCGAGCTGTTCGACGCGATTGCGCGCTTCAACACCATCCTGATCGACTTCGATCGCGATATCTGGGGCTACATCTCCCTGGGCTACTTCAAGCAGCGCACCATTGCCGGCGAAATCGGTTCGTCGACCATGCCGCACAAGGTCAACCCGATCGACTTCGAAAACTCCGAAGGCAACCTCGGGATCGCCAACGCCCTGTTCCAGCACCTGGCCAGCAAGTTGCCAATTTCCCGCTGGCAGCGCGACCTGACCGACTCCACCGTACTGCGCAACCTCGGCGTGGGCTTCGCCCACAGCGTGATCGCGTACGAAGCCAGCCTCAAAGGCATCAGCAAACTGGAGCTCAACGAGCAGAAGATCGCCGCTGACCTGGACGCTTGCTGGGAAGTCCTGGCCGAGCCGATCCAGACCGTGATGCGCCGCTACAACATCGAAAACCCGTACGAGAAGCTCAAAGAGCTGACCCGCGGCAAGGGCATCACCTCCGAAGCGCTGCAAACTTTCATTGACGGCCTGGATATGCCAGCCGCCGCCAAGGCCGAGCTGAAACTGCTCACCCCGGCCAACTACATCGGCAACGCTGTGGCTCAAGCCAAACGCATCTGATAGAAGCTTGACCCCTTGAGACGCCCGGCAGCGCCGGGCGTTTTTATTCCCGTCTGAAAAGTGCTTTTTTTCAATAGGTTACACATGAATCCTGACATTCCTCTTCAACTTCTGGGCGGCATCACGGCACGGGAATTCCTGCGCGACTACTGGCAGAAAAAACCCCTGCTGATCCGCCAGGCCATCCCTGACTTCGAAAGCCCGATCGACGCCGACGAACTGGCCGGCCTGGCGCTGGAAGAAGAAGTCGAGTCGCGCCTGATCATCGAACACGGCGAACGCCCGTGGGAGTTGCGCCGCGGCCCGTTCGCCGAAGATGCCTTCAGCACCCTGCCCAAGCGCGAGTGGACCCTGCTGGTGCAGGCGGTCGACCAGTTCGTGCCGGAAGTGGCCGAACTGCTGGAAAACTTCCGCTTCCTGCCAAGCTGGCGCATTGACGATGTGATGATCAGCTACGCCGCCCCGGGTGGCAGCGTGGGCCCGCACTTCGACAACTACGACGTGTTCCTGCTGCAAGGTTCCGGCAAGCGCAACTGGAAGATCGGCCAGATGTGCAACTCCGAAAGCCCGCTGCTGCAACACGCGGACCTGCGCATCCTCGCTGAATTCGAAGAGACCGCCGAATGGGTGCTGGAACCGGGCGACATGCTCTACCTGCCGCCCCGCCTGGCCCACTGCGGTGTGGCCGTGGATGATTGCATGACCTACTCCGTAGGCTTCCGCGCCCCGAGCGCCGCTGAAGTGCTGACCCACTTCACCGACTTCCTCAGCCAGTACCTGACTGACGAAGAGCGCTACACCGACGCCGATGCCCAGCCGGTCAGCGACCCGCACCAGATCCAGGGCGACGCCCTCGACCGCCTGAAAAGCCTGTTGGCCGAGCACATGAGCGACGAGCGCATGCTGCTGACCTGGTTCGGCCAGTTCATGACCGAGCCGCGCTACCCGGAACTGGTCGCCGGCCCGGAAGTGGAAGAAGAAGACCTGCTGGGCAGCCTGGAAAACGGCGCCGTGCTGATCCGCAACCCGAGCGCCCGCCTGGCCTGGTCCGAAGTCGACGACGACCTGCTGCTGTTCGCCAGCGGCCAGAGCCGCCTGTTGCCGGGCAAGCTGCGGGAACTGCTGAAGCTGGTGTGCGCCGCCGACGCCCTGCACATCGACAACCTCGGCCCATGGCTGGCGGATGAAGATGGCTGCGCCCTGCTGTGGGAACTGGTCAAGCAAGGAAGCCTGGGGTTTGCCGATGAATAAGATTCACGTAAGTGTCGCGGACTGGCAAAAGGATATCGCCGAGATACGGCGCATTCGTGAAGCGGTATTTATCGCTGAACAATCGGTTCCACCGGAGCTGGAATGGGATGCAGACGACGCGAGTGCCGTGCATTTCCTGGCGTTCGAAGGCGACTTTCCCATCGGTACTGCACGCCTGCTGCCTACCGGCGAGATCGGCCGCGTGTCGGTTCTCAAGGACTGGCGGGGCCTGAAGGTCGGCGACAAGCTGATGGAAGCGGTGATCGGCGTGGCCGAGAAACGCGGCCAGACCCGGCAGATCCTCAGCGCACAGGTCCATGCGGCGCCGTTTTATGAGCGCCTGGGCTTCAAGATTGTCAGCGATGAGTTCCTGGAAGTCGGGATTCCTCACGTTGATATGGTGCGCGAGGGCTGACCCGAGACCGCGCCGCGCCCTTCGCAGGCAAGCCAGCTCCCACATTCGATCCAGTACATCCTTTGGAATGAGGTCAAATGTGGGAGCGGGCTTGCTCGCGAAGGCGCCATCAGCAACACCTCAAAAGGCCCTGCCATCCCCCGATGCCAGGGCCTTTTGCCGTCCAGGATTCAACTTGCACCCCGCCAGGCCGACAAACTGGCAATATCTAGCCTAAATGACTCGCAGAGATAACGGACATGTCCCTACGCACCCTGCTCACCCTGTTGCTCCTGGCCACCAGTTTCTCGGTGATGGCCGCCACCGAAGTCGTGCCCCTGAGCAACCGCACCAGCGCCGACCTGCTGCCGGTGGCGCAGAACTTTATCGGCAAGGACGGCACCGTCAGCGCCTACGGCAACCAACTGATCGTGAATGCCGAGCCCGACAAGATCCAGGGCCTGCGCGCCTTGCTCGCGCAACTGGATACGCCTTCCAAACGCCTGTTGATCACCGTCGACACCAACGAAAACAACCAGCAGAGCAACGGCAACAATCAAACACAGGTCATCACCTACAGCACCGAAAGCCGTGACGGCGGGATCCAGCAGATCCAGGCCAGCGAAGGCGTGCCCGCGCTGATCCAGGTCGGCCAGAGCGTGCCCCTCACCACCACCCAGCCCGATGCCTACGGCCGCCCGCAGAACCAGACCCAGTATCGCAACGTAACCCAGGGTTTCTACGTGACGGCCAGCGTCACCGGCGAGACCGTTCACCTGAGCATCAGTACCAATCGTGACCGCATGAGCCAGGAACGTCCCGATGTAGTGAGCGTGCAAAGTACCGACACAACTGTCAGCGGACGCCTGGGCGAGTGGATCACCCTGGCCGGGATCAACCGCCAGACCCAGGCCGACAAAAGCACTACAACCCGCAGCTACTCTACTCAAGGGCGCGATGACCTGACATTGCGGGTCAAAGTCGACACGCTGAACTGAAGCACCAAAAACTGACTGGCGAGTCGTATTAGACTAAAGATGTAGTGCTTTAAAAAAAGCACTACAAAACATTTGACGATCCAAAAAAGCATGGGCATGATGGCCTCGCTCCCGCTAATCAGGGGCCCTGGCAAGGGCCTTCGGATCGTCGCTCAAAGCCACCCACCTGAGCCGATTCGTGTCTGTACCGCCCACAAGGTGTGTTTGACGAGGTTGCGACTGGAACGAAGTTGTCCCGAGGGACGGAAGCTAACCAGGTAACCCGGCAACACACTGATGGATCGTACAAAGGCCCACGACGCCCGAAGACTGTTCGCAGTTCGCCCTTACCTGCTCAACTCCCCCTTGAGCCACTCGTTCATCCCGTCGCCTTCCCCGCCGAGCCTGACTTGACCGCCTAAGCTTCTGGTCAGCGAGCAGCCATAACCACGCACTGATACGTGGCTGGCAAATGGAATTTTCCACCTAGACCTATGCGACGAGGTTTTTCCCCATGGCACTGACACGCGAACAGCAAATTGCAGCCCTTGAAAAAGACTGGGCTGAAAACCCACGCTGGAAAGGCGTGACCCGCGCTTATTCCGCTGCTGACGTCGTCCGCCTGCGTGGCTCGGTTCAACCTGAGCACACCTTTGCAAAACTCGGCGCCGAGAAGCTGTGGAAGCTGGTCACCCAGGGTGCCAAGCCGTCCTTCCGTCCCGAAAAAGATTTCGTCAACTGCATGGGCGCCCTGACTGGCGGCCAAGCGGTTCAACAGGTCAAAGCCGGTATCCAGGCGATCTACCTGTCTGGCTGGCAAGTGGCAGCGGACAACAACTCCGCTGAATCCATGTACCCCGACCAATCGCTGTACCCGGTGGACTCCGTGCCAACCGTGGTCAAGCGCATCAACAACTCGTTCCGCCGTGCCGACCAGATCCAGTGGAAAGCCGGTAAAGGCCCGGGCGATGAAGGCTACATCGACTACTTCGCACCGATCGTTGCAGACGCTGAAGCCGGTTTCGGCGGCGTACTGAACGCCTACGAGCTGATGAAGAGCATGATCGAGGCAGGCGCTGCCGGCGTTCACTTCGAAGACCAGCTGGCTTCGGTGAAGAAATGCGGCCACATGGGCGGCAAGGTACTGGTTCCAACCCAGGAAGCTGTTCAGAAGCTGACGGCTGCTCGTCTGGCTGCTGACGTTGCTGGCACTCCGACCATCATCCTGGCCCGTACCGATGCCAACGCGGCTGATTTGCTGACCTCGGATTGCGACCCGTACGACCAGCCGTTCGTGACTGGCGAACGTACCCAGGAAGGTTTCTATAAAGTGCGCGCCGGTCTCGACCAGGCGATCGCTCGTGGCTTGGCCTACGCGCCGTACGCCGACCTGATCTGGTGCGAAACTGCCAAGCCGGACCTGGACGAAGCTCGCCGCTTTGCCGAAGCCATCAAGAAGGAATACCCGGATCAACTGCTGTCCTACAACTGCTCGCCTTCCTTCAACTGGAAGAAGAACCTGGACGACGCGACCATCGCCAAGTTCCAGCGTGAACTGTCTGCCATGGGCTACAAGCACCAATTCATCACCCTGGCCGGCATTCACAACATGTGGCACAGCATGTTCAACCTGGCGCATGACTACGCCCGTAATGACATGACTGCCTACGTGAAGCTGCAGGAGCAGGAATTCGCTGACGCCGCCAAGGGTTACACCTTTGTGGCGCACCAGCAGGAAGTGGGCACCGGTTACTTCGACGACATGACCACCGTGATCCAGGGCGGCACCTCGTCCGTGACTGCGCTGACCGGTTCGACCGAAGAAGAGCAGTTCCACTAAGTACTGAGTACACGGCCACTGCGGCCCCACGGAAGACCTAACCGCAGTGCCGCACGATCTGACGCCCCGACTGGTTCGGGGCGTTTTTTTTGCACTGATGAAACCCTGCCTGACACAACACAGATCAAAATGTGGGAGCGGGCTTGCTCGCGAATGCGGTGTATCAGTCAACAGATTCATTGGCTGACCCACTGCATTCGCGAGCAAGCCCGCTCCCACAAGGGGAATGTGTGCATTCTAAAAATTTGTGCAAAACATTGATCTAGAGCGGTATCTGCCTCAACCAGATCGGTTAAAAGATCTCCGTCAGCAACTAAGCGACACTCTAGCAAGTAACGGCAACTTCCCCCGCCACACGAGAAACATTCGCTTAAACCCCACGCAAACAATATTCATTATCATTTAGAGCATGAAAACTTCTTTACCGGTTAAACAAAACACAATTCGTGAAAAGCCCGCTAATGCCCGCAGCACAAGGGCTACAGCCCCAAGAAGGTGCACTATGTGCTTATTCCATCGAATAATTTCGCTATAGGAATTTTACTTGCCCGGTGTTTAGCCATAAAATCACCGCGATTGATTGCGCTGCGACATATCGTCACTGCATCGTTACTTTTTCGAGCTCAGAGACCTTTGCTCTCTGTTAAGGATTTCCAGCATGACCGAAGCGACAGGACTCATGGCCCACAACTGGGGCTTTGCCATTTTCCTCCTCGGTGTAGTCGGCCTTTGCGCCTTCATGCTTGGCGTCTCCAGCCTCCTCGGGTCAAAAGCCTGGGGCCGCAGCAAAAACGAACCGTTCGAGTCCGGCATGCTACCTACAGGTGGCGCCCGCTTGCGGCTCTCAGCCAAATTCTATCTGGTCGCGATGCTCTTCGTGATCTTCGACATCGAAGCCCTTTTTCTCTTTGCCTGGTCTGTGTCCGTCCGCGAAAGCGGCTGGACCGGATTCGTCGAAGCCCTCGTTTTCATAGCAATTCTGTTGGCAGGCCTTGTCTACCTATTTCGAGTGGGCGCCCTTGACTGGGCTCCGGAAGCTCGTCGCAAGCGGCAAGCGAAGCTGAAACAATGAGGCTTTGGCGATGCAATACAATCTCACCAGGATCGACCCGGATGCTCCTAACGAGCAGTACCCAATCGGCGAACGGGAAACCGTTTCCGACCCGTTAGAAGACCAAGTCCACAAAAACATCTACATGGGCAAGCTGGAAGACGTGCTGAGTGGCGCGGTCAACTGGGGACGTAAGAACTCCCTGTGGCCGTACAACTTCGGTCTGTCCTGCTGCTACGTGGAAATGACCACCGCCTTCACGGCGCCCCACGACATCGCGCGCTTTGGCGCCGAAGTTATCCGGGCATCGCCGCGTCAGGCGGATTTCATGGTTATCGCCGGTACCTGCTTTATCAAGATGGCGCCGATCATTCAGCGTCTCTACGAGCAAATGCTCGAGCCAAAGTGGGTTATCTCCATGGGTTCGTGCGCCAACTCCGGTGGCATGTACGACATCTACTCCGTGGTTCAGGGGGTGGACAAGTTCCTGCCCGTGGACGTCTACGTGCCTGGCTGCCCGCCCCGCCCTGAAGCATTTCTGCAAGGCTTGATGCTGTTGCAGGAATCGATTGGCAAGGAGCGTCGCCCACTTTCCTGGGTTGTCGGAGATCAAGGCGTATACCGCGCCGAGATGCCGTCACAAAAGGAACAGCGCCGCGAACAGCGTATTCAGGTAACCAACCTGCGCAGCCCCGACGAAGTCTGATCCAGAACCGCTTCTTTTATAGAACGAAAACCTGGCTTCATTCTTTACGTTGACCGAAAGCGATAAAAAACCATGACTACAGGCAGTGCTCTGTACATCCCGCCTTATAAGGCAGACGACCAGGATGTGGTCGTCGAACTCAACAACCGTTTTGGCCCTGACGCCTTCACCGCCCAGGCCACACGCACCGGCATGCCGGTGCTGTGGGTGGCGCGTGCCAGGCTCGTCGAAGTCCTGAGCTTCCTGCGCAACCTGCCCAAGCCGTACGTCATGCTCTATGACCTGCATGGCGTGGACGAGCGCCTGCGCACCAAGCGCCAGGGGCTGCCGAGCGGCGCCGACTTCACCGTGTTCTACCACTTGATGTCGCTTGAACGTAACAGCGACGTGATGATCAAGGTGGCCCTCTCCGAGAGCGACCTGAGCGTTCCGACCGTGACCGGTATCTGGCCCAACGCCAACTGGTACGAGCGTGAAGTGTGGGACATGTTCGGCATCGATTTCCCGGGCCACCCGCACCTGTCGCGCATCATGATGCCGCCGACCTGGGAAGGTCACCCGCTGCGCAAGGACTTCCCTGCCCGCGCCACCGAATTCGATCCATTCAGCCTGACCCTCGCCAAGCAACAGCTTGAAGAAGAGGCTGCGCGCTTCCGTCCGGAAGACTGGGGCATGAAGCGCTCCGGCACCAACGAGGACTACATGTTCCTCAACCTGGGCCCGAACCACCCTTCGGCTCACGGTGCCTTCCGCATCATCCTGCAACTGGACGGCGAAGAAATCGTCGACTGCGTACCGGACATCGGCTACCACCACCGTGGTGCCGAGAAGATGGCCGAGCGTCAGTCGTGGCACAGCTTCATCCCGTACACCGACCGTATCGACTACCTCGGCGGCGTGATGAACAACCTGCCGTACGTGCTCTCGGTCGAGAAGCTGGCCGGCATCAAGGTGCCGGACAAGGTCGACACCATCCGCATCATGATGGCCGAGTTCTTCCGGATCACCAGCCACCTGCTGTTCCTGGGTACCTATATCCAGGACGTCGGCGCCATGACCCCGGTGTTCTTCACCTTCACCGACCGTCAGCGTGCGTACAAGGTCATCGAAGCCATCACCGGTTTCCGCCTGCACCCCGCCTGGTACCGCATCGGCGGCGTCGCCCACGACCTGCCGCGTGGCTGGGAACGCCTGGTCAAGGAATTCATCGACTGGATGCCCAAGCGTCTGGACGAGTACCAGAAAGCCGCCCTGGACAACAGCATCCTCAAGGGCCGGACCATCGGCGTCGCCCAGTACAACACCAAAGAGGCCCTGGAATGGGGCGTCACCGGTGCTGGCCTGCGTTCCACCGGTTGCGATTTCGACCTGCGTAAAGCACGCCCGTACTCCGGCTACCAGAACTTCGAATTCGAAGTGCCGCTGGCGGCCAACGGCGATGCCTACGACCGCTGCATCGTGCGCGTCGAAGAAATGCGCCAGAGCCTGAAGATCATCGAACAGTGCATGCGCAACATGCCGGAAGGCCCGTACAAGGCGGATCACCCGCTGACCACGCCGCCGCCGAAAGAGCGCACGCTGCAACACATCGAAACCCTGATCACGCACTTCCTGCAGGTTTCGTGGGGCCCGGTAATGCCGGCCAACGAATCCTTCCAGATGATCGAAGCGACCAAGGGTATCAACAGTTATTACCTGACGAGCGATGGCGGCACCATGAGCTACCGCACCCGGATTCGTACGCCAAGCTTCCCGCACCTGCAGCAGATCCCTTCGGTGATCAAAGGTGAAATGGTCGCGGACTTGATTGCGTACCTGGGTAGTATCGATTTCGTTATGGCCGACGTGGACCGCTAAGCATGAATAGCACGCTTATCCAGACAGACCGTTTCACCTTGAGTGAAACCGAGCGCTCGGCCATCGAGCACGAGCTGCACCACTACGAAGACCCGCGCGCGGCGTCGATCGAAGCCTTGAAGATCGTCCAGAAGGAACGTGGCTGGGTGCCGGACGGCGCCCTCTACGCCATCGGCGAGATCCTCGGCATCCCCGCCAGCGACGTTGAAGGCGTGGCGACGTTCTACAGCCAGATCTTCCGCCAGCCGGTCGGCCGCCACATCATTCGCGTGTGCGACAGCATGGTCTGCTACATCGGTGGCCACGAGTCCGTGGTCAGCGAGATCCAGAGCAAGCTGGGCATCGGCCTGGGCCAAACCACTCCGGACGGGCGCTTCACGCTGCTGCCGGTGTGCTGCCTGGGCAACTGTGACAAGGCGCCGGCGTTGATGATCGACGACGACACATTCGGCGACGTGCAGCCTGCTGGCGTCACCCAATTGCTCGAGGGCTACCCATGACCCTGACTTCCTTCGGTCCTGCCAACCGCATCAAGCGGTCGGCCGAGACTCACCCGCTGACCTGGCGCCTGCGTGACGACGGCGAGCCTGTATGGCTTGACGAGTACCAGGCCAAGAACGGTTACGCGGCCGCGCGCAAAGCCTTTGCCGACATGGCCCAGGACGACATCGTCCAGACCGTGAAAGACGCAGGCCTTAAGGGCCGCGGCGGTGCAGGCTTCCCCACGGGTGTCAAGTGGGGCCTGATGCCGAAAGACGAATCCATCAACATCCGCTACCTGCTGTGCAACGCGGATGAAATGGAGCCGAACACCTGGAAAGACCGCATGCTGATGGAGCAACTGCCCCATCTGCTGATCGAAGGCATGCTGATCAGTGCCCGCGCGCTGAAAACCTACCGTGGCTACATCTTCCTGCGTGGCGAATACACCACCGCCGCCAAGCACCTGAACCGTGCCGTGGAAGAAGCCAAGGCCGCTGGCCTGCTGGGCAAGAACATCCTTGGTTCGGGTTTCGACTTCGAACTGTTCGTGCACACCGGCGCCGGGCGTTATATCTGCGGTGAAGAAACCGCACTGATCAACTCCCTCGAAGGCCGCCGCGCCAACCCGCGTTCCAAGCCGCCCTTCCCTGCCGCCGTGGGCGTGTGGGGCAAGCCGACGTGCGTGAACAACGTTGAGACCCTGTGCAACGTGCCGGCAATCATCGGCGACGGCGTGGAGTGGTACAAATCGTTGGCCCGCGAAGGCAGCGAAGACATGGGCACCAAGCTCATGGGCTTCTCCGGCAAGGTCAAGAACCCGGGCCTGTGGGAACTGCCTTTCGGCGTGACCGCACGGGAGCTGTTCGAGGACTACGCCGGCGGCATGCGCGATGGCTACACCCTCAAGGCCTGGCAGCCAGGCGGCGCCGGTACCGGCTTCCTGTTGCCAGAACACCTGGACGCTCAAATGTACGCCGGCGGCATCGGCAAGGTGGGCACCCGTATGGGTACCGGCCTGGCCATGGCCGTGGACAACACCGTGAACATGGTGTCGTTGCTGCGCAACATGGAGCAGTTCTTCTCCCGCGAATCCTGTGGCTTCTGCACCCCGTGCCGCGACGGTTTGCCATGGAGCGTCAAGCTGCTGATGGCCCTGGAAAACGGCGAAGGCCGCGAGGGCGACATCGAGACCCTGCTGGGTCTGGTCGGTTTCCTCGGCCCAGGCAAGACCTTCTGTGCTCACGCACCGGGCGCCGTGGAGCCATTGGGCAGCGCGATCAAATACTTCCGCTCGGAGTTCGAAGCCGGCATCGCGCCTACCAGCGCCGCCGTCCCGCCTCTGGCAAGGCCGATCGTAGTCGGCGCGTAACGCTTAAAAAGGCGAAGGGTCCGCACCCGCAGCTTTCTCATGTGCTGACGCCTTCAAGGCTGTGTTGATGCACATGAATAACAAGATTCCATTAGCCACGCCCGCTGACACCGGGCCAACGAAGAACTTTGAACCATGGCCACTATCCACGTAGACGGCAAAGAGCTCGAAGTCGATGGGGCAGACAACCTGTTACAGGCGTGTCTGTCGCTAGGCCTCGACATTCCATATTTCTGCTGGCACCCCGCCCTTGGCAGCGTTGGCGCTTGCCGCCAGTGCGCGGTCAAGCAGTACACCGACGAGAACGACACCCGTGGTCGTATCGTCATGTCCTGCATGACCCCTGCCACCGACGGCAGCTGGATCTCCATCGAAGACGAAGAAGCGAAAGTGTTTCGCGCCAGCGTCGTCGAATGGCTGATGACCAACCACCCGCACGACTGCCCTGTGTGTGAGGAAGGCGGCCACTGCCACCTGCAAGACATGACCGTGATGACCGGCCACAACGAGCGCCGGTATCGCTTCACCAAGCGTACCCACCAGAACCAGCAACTGGGCCCGTTCATTTCCCACGAGATGAACCGCTGCATCGCTTGCTACCGCTGCGTGCGCTTCTATAAGGACTACGCCGGCGGTACCGACCTCGGTGTGTTTGGCGCCCACGACAACGTGTACTTCGGTCGCGTTGAAGACGGCACCCTGGAAAGCGAGTTCTCCGGCAACCTCACCGAGGTCTGCCCGACCGGTGTGTTCACCGACAAGACTCACTCCGAGCGCTACAACCGCAAGTGGGACATGCAGTTCTCGCCGAGCATCTGCCATGGCTGCTCCAGCGGTTGCAACATCTCCCCGGGCGAACGCTACGGCGAACTGCGTCGGATCGAAAACCGCTTCAACGGTTCGGTCAACCAGTACTTCCTGTGCGACCGTGGCCGTTTCGGCTACGGCTACGTCAACCGCGAAGACCGCCCGCGTCAGCCACTGCTGGCCGACGGCGCCAAGCTGAGCCTCGACGAAGCACTGGATAAAGCCGCTGACCTGCTGCGCGGTCGCAACATCGTCGGTATCGGTTCGCCCCGCGCCAGCCTCGAAAGCAACTACGCGTTGCGCGAACTGGTGGGTGCCGAGCACTTCTACTCGGGTATCGAAGCCGGTGAACTGGAGCGCATCCGCCTGGTGCTGCAAGTGTTGAACGACAGCCCTCTGCCGGTTCCGAACATGCGCGACATCGAAGACCATGACGCGATCTTCGTCCTCGGTGAAGACCTGACCCAGACCGCTGCCCGTGTCGCCCTGTCCCTGCGCCAGTCGGTAAAAGGCAAGGCCGAAGACATGGCCGACGCCATGCGCGTCCAGCCATGGCTCGACGCTGCGGTGAAAAACATCGGCCAGCACGCGCTGAACCCGCTGTTTATCGCCAGTCTGACCGCCACCAAGCTCGACGACATCGCAGAAGAATGCGTACACGCCGCGCCTGACGACCTGGCCCGCATCGGTTTCGCCGTGGCCCACGCCCTCGACGCCAGCGCGCCTGCCGTAGAAGGCCTGGACGCTGAAGCCGCTGAACTGGCCAAGCGCATCGCCGACGCCCTGCTGGCCGCCAAGCGTCCATTGATCATTGCCGGTACCTCGTTGGGTTCCAAGGCGCTGATCGAAGCCGCTGCCAACATTGCCAAAGCCTTGAAGCTGCGCGAGAAGAACGGTTCCATCAGCCTGATCGTGCCGGAAGCCAACAGCCTCGGCCTGGCCATGCTCGGTGGCGAGTCCCTGGACGCCGCCCTGCAAGCCGTGACCGACGGCAGCAGCGATGCGATCGTGGTACTGGAAAACGACCTGTACACCCGCACTGATTCGGCCAAGGTCGACGCAGCGCTGAACGCGGCCAAAGTGGTGATCGTTGCCGACCACCAGAAAACCGCCACCAGCGACCGCGCCCACCTGGTACTGCCCGCCGCCAGCTTTGCTGAAGGCGACGGTACCCTGGTCAGCCAGGAAGGCCGCGCCCAGCGCTTCTTCCAGGTATTCGATCCGAAGTACATGGACGCCAGCATCCTGGTTCACGAAGGCTGGCGCTGGCTGCATGCCCTGCGCGCTACCCTGCTGAACCAGCCGATCGACTGGACCCAGCTCGACCACGTGACTGCCGCCACAGCCGCAGCCGCACCGCAACTGGCGCGCATCGTCGACGCTGCACCGTCCGCCGCGTTCCGCATCAAGGGCATGAAACTCGCCCGTGAACCGTTGCGTTACTCCGGCCGTACCGCCATGCGGGCTGACATCAGCGTGCATGAGCCACGTACACCGCAAGACAACGACACCGCGTTTGCCTTCTCCATGGAAGGTTACTCGGGTTCGGTCGAGCCACGTCAGCAGGTGCCTTTCGCCTGGTCGCCGGGCTGGAACTCGCCGCAGGCCTGGAACAAGTTCCAGGACGAAGTCGGTGGCCACATTCGTGCCGGCGACCCGGGCACCCGCCTGATCGAAAGCACCGGTGACTCGCTGAACTGGTTCGCCAGCGTTCCGCGTCCGTTCAACCCGGCCCAGGGTACCTGGCAGGTTGTGCCGTTCTTCCACCTGTTCGGCAGCGAAGAGACTTCTTCCAAAGCCGCGCCGGTACAAGAGCGCATTCCAGCCGCCTACGTGTCCGTAGCCAAGTCCGAAGCCGACCGCCTGGGCGTCAACGACGGTGCCCTGCTCAGCGTGAACGTCGCCGGCAAGACCCTGCGTCTGCCGCTGCGCATCGACGAAGAGTTGGGTGCTGGCCTGGTTGCATTGCCAAAAGGCCTCGCGGGGATTCCTCCGGCGATCTTCGGCCTCACCGTTGACGGTCTGCAGGAGGCAGCTCAATGACCTGGTTCACCCCTGAAGTGATCGACGTGATCATCGCGGTGGTCAAGGCCATCGTGATCCTGTTGGCCGTGGTCGTGGCGGGCGCCCTGCTCAGCTTCGTCGAACGTCGCCTGCTGGGCTGGTGGCAGGACCGTTACGGTCCGAACCGCGTTGGCCCGTTTGGTATGTTCCAGATCGCCGCCGACATGCTGAAAATGTTCTTCAAGGAAGACTGGACCCCGCCGTTTGCCGACAAGGTGATCTTCACCCTCGCACCGGTCGTGGCCATGAGCGCCTTGCTGATTGCCTTCGCAATCATCCCGATCACCCCGACCTGGGGCGTGGCGGACCTGAACATCGGCTTGCTGTTCTTCTTCGCCATGGCCGGCTTGTCGGTCTACGCGGTGCTGTTCGCCGGCTGGTCGAGCAACAACAAGTTCGCCCTGCTGGGCAGCTTGCGGGCCTCGGCCCAGACCGTGTCCTACGAAGTGTTCATGGGCCTCGCGCTGATGGGCATCGTGGTGCAGGTGGGCTCGTTCAACATGCGCGACATCGTCGAGTACCAGGCGCAGAACCTGTGGTTCATCATTCCGCAGTTCTTCGGCTTCTGTACGTTCTTCATCGCTGGCGTCGCCGTGACTCACCGTCACCCGTTCGACCAGCCGGAAGCGGAACAGGAACTGGCCGACGGTTACCACATTGAATACGCCGGCATGAAATGGGGCATGTTCTTCGTTGGTGAATACATCGGCATCATCTTGATCTCGGCCCTGCTGGTCACGCTGTTCTTCGGCGGCTGGCACGGTCCGTTCGGCATCCTGCCGCAGCTGGCGTTCTTCTGGTTCTTCCTGAAGACCGCGTTCTTCATCATGCTGTTCATCCTGCTGCGCGCTTCCATCCCGCGTCCACGGTATGACCAGGTGATGGATTTCAGCTGGCGATTCTGCCTGCCGCTGACCCTGATCAATTTGCTGGTGACTGCTGCCGTTGTGTTGTTGAACACGCCAGCGGGCGCGGTTCAGTGAGGATTTGACCCATGTTCAAATATATTGGCGACATCGTTAAGGGTACCGGTACCCAGTTGCGAAGCCTGGTGATGGTGTTCGGTCACGGCTTTCGCAAACGCGACACCCTGCAATACCCGGAAGAAGCGGTGTACCTGCCGCCGCGTTATCGCGGCCGCATTGTCCTGACCCGCGACCCCGACGGCGAAGAGCGCTGCGTGGCCTGCAACCTGTGCGCCGTGGCGTGCCCGGTGGGTTGCATCTCGCTGCAGAAAGCTGAAACCGAAGACGGTCGCTGGTACCCGGACTTCTTCCGCATCAACTTCTCGCGCTGCATTTTCTGCGGCCTCTGCGAGGAAGCTTGCCCGACCACCGCGATCCAGCTGACACCGGATTTCGAGATGGCCGAGTTCAAACGTCAGGACCTGGTGTACGAGAAAGAAGATCTGCTGATCTCTGGTCCCGGTAAAAACCCTGATTACAACTTCTATCGTGTTGCAGGTATGGCCGTTGCCGGTAAGCCGAAAGGCGCCGCACAAAACGAAGCCGAGCCGATCAACGTGAAGAGCTTGCTGCCTTAAGGAAGAAAGATGGAATTCGCTTTCTATTTCGCATCGGGTATTGCAGTGGTGTCCACGCTTCGCGTGATCACCAACACTAACCCTGTGCACGCCCTGCTCTACCTGATCATTTCGCTGATCGCCGTGGCCATGACCTTCTTCAGCCTCGGCGCACCGTTCGCCGGTGTACTGGAAGTGATCGCCTACGCCGGCGCCATCATGGTGCTGTTCGTGTTTGTGGTGATGATGCTCAACCTGGGGCCCGCGTCTGTCGCCCAGGAACGCGTCTGGCTCAAGCCCGGCATCTGGCTCGGCCCGGTGATCCTCGCAGCCCTGCTGCTGGGCGAACTGCTGTATGTGCTGTTCGCTCACCAGAGCGGCCAGGCCATCGGCCACACCACCGTAGACGCGAAAGCCGTGGGCATCAGCCTGTTCGGCCCGTACCTGCTGGTGGTCGAACTGGCTTCGATGCTGCTGCTCGCTGCAGCCATCACCGCCTTCCACTTGGGCCGCAACGAAGCCAAGGAGCAATGACGATGCCTGCTATCCCTTTGGAGCATGGTCTGGCGGTCGCCGGCATCCTGTTCTGCCTTGGCCTGGTCGGCCTGATGGTTCGCCGCAACATTCTGTTCGTGTTGATGAGCCTGGAAATCATGATGAACGCCGCGGCACTCGCGTTCATCGTGGCCGGTAGCCGTTGGGGCCAGCCGGATGGACAAGTGATGTTCATCCTGGTGATCAGCCTGGCAGCCGCCGAGGCCAGTATTGGCCTGGCGATCCTGCTGCAACTGTATCGTCGCTTCCACACGCTTGATATCGACGCTGCCAGTGAGATGCGCGGATGAACATGATCTTTCTGACTTTCGTATTTCCCCTGATCGGTTTCCTGCTGCTGTCGTTCTCCCGTGGACGCTGGTCGGAAAACCTCTCGGCCCTGGTCGGCGTGGGTTCCATCGGCCTGTCGGCAATTGTCGCCGCCTACGTCATCTGGCAATTCAACGTCGCACCGCCTGAAGGCGGTCACTACACGCTGGTGTTGTGGCAGTGGATGTCGGTGGAGGGTTTCAAGCCCAACTTCGCCCTCTACGTCGACGGCCTGTCGATCACCATGCTCGGCGTGGTCGTCGGTGTAGGCTTCCTGATCCACCTGTTCGCGTCCTGGTACATGCGCGGTGAAGCCGGTTACTCGCGCTTCTTCGCCTACACCAACCTGTTTATCGCGAGCATGCTGTTCCTGGTGCTGGGCGATAACCTGTTGTTCCTGTACTTCGGCTGGGAAGGCGTGGGCCTGTGCTCGTACCTGTTGATCGGTTTCTACTACAGCAACCGCAACAACGGTAACGCCGCACTCAAAGCCTTTATCGTGACCCGGATCGGTGACGTGTTCATGGCCATCGGCCTGTTCATCCTGTTCCAACAGGTGGGCACGCTGAACATCCAGGAACTGCTGGTGCTGGCACCGCAGAAATTCCAGGTCGGCGACTTTTGGATCACCCTGGCGACCCTGATGCTGCTGGGTGGCGCGGTCGGTAAATCCGCACAACTGCCGCTGCAAACCTGGCTGGCGGATGCGATGGCCGGCCCTACCCCGGTTTCGGCACTGATCCACGCCGCGACCATGGTAACCGCCGGTGTCTACCTGATTGCCCGTACCCACGGCCTGTTCACCCTGGCGCCGGAGATTCTGCACCTGGTGGGCCTGGTGGGTGGCGTGACCCTGGTACTGGCAGGTTTTGCTGCCCTGGTTCAGACCGACATCAAGCGTATCCTCGCCTACTCGACCATGAGCCAGATCGGCTACATGTTCCTGGCCCTGGGCGTTGGCGCCTGGGACGGCGCGATCTTCCACCTGATGACCCACGCCTTCTTCAAGGCCCTGCTGTTCCTTGCTTCCGGTGCGGTGATCGTTGCCTGCCACCACGAGCAGAACATCTTCAAGATGGGCGGCCTGTGGAAGAAACTGCCGTTGGCCTACGCCAGCTTCATCGTCGGCGGCGCGGCCTTGTCGGCCCTGCCACTGGTGACCGCAGGTTTCTACTCGAAAGACGAAATCCTCTGGGAAGCCTTTGCCAGCGGTAACCACGGCCTGCTGTACGCCGGCCTGGTAGGTGCGTTCATGACCTCGCTGTACACCTTCCGCCTGATCTTCATCACGTTCCACGGTGAAGCCAAGACTGAAGCCCACGCAGGCCATGGCATTTCCCACTGGCTGCCACTGTCGGTGCTGATCATCCTGTCGACCTTCGTCGGCGCCATGATCACCCCGCCACTGGCCGGTGTTTTGCCGGAAAGCGCCGGCCATGCCGGTGGTGCAGCCAAGCACAGCCTGGAAATCGCCTCGGGCGCCATCGCCATCGCGGGTATCCTGCTGGCGGCCCTGCTGTTCCTCGGCAAGCGCCGCTTCGTCACCGCCATCGCCAACAGTGGCATTGGCCGCTTCCTTTCGGCCTGGTGGTTCGCTGCCTGGGGCTTCGACTGGATCTACGACAAACTGTTCGTCAAGCCGTACCTTGCGATCAGCCACGTACTGCGCAAAGACCCGCTCGACCAGACCATCGGTTTGATCCCGCGTGCCGCCAAGGCCGGTCACACCGCCCTGAGCCGCAGCGAGACCGGCCAATTGCGCTGGTATGCAGCTTCCATGGCGGCCGGTGCCGTCCTGGTAATCGGCGCCATCATCGTGGTCGCGGTCTGACTATGCACATTGCGAACTTTGCGAACTTGCGAAAGGAAACGAGCCCGTCATGATTCTGCCCTGGCTAATCCTGATCCCCTTTATCGGCGGCCTGCTCTGCTGGATGGGTGAACGCTTCGGCGCCACCCTCCCCCGCTGGATTGCGTTGCTGACCATGTCCCTGGAACTCGCGCTCGGCCTCTGGCTGTGGGCCCATGGCGACTATTCATTTGCTCCGGCACCGGGTGTCGATCCAACCTTCGCGCTTGAATTCAAGCACGTGTGGATCCAGCGCTTCGGCATCAACGTGCACCTGGCCCTCGACGGCCTGTCGCTGTTGATGATCCTGCTGACCGGCCTGCTGGGTATCCTCTCGGTACTCTGCTCCTGGAAAGAGATCCAGCGTCACGTGGGCTTCTTCCACCTGAACCTGATGTGGATCCTGGGCGGCGTTGTCGGCGTGTTCCTCGCCCTCGACCTGTTCATGTTCTTCTTCTTCTGGGAAATGATGCTGGTGCCGATGTACTTCCTCATCGCGCTCTGGGGTCACAGTTCTTCGGACGGCAAGAAAACCCGGATCTACGCGGCGACCAAGTTCTTCATCTTCACCCAGGCTTCCGGCCTGATCATGTTGGTGGCGATCCTGGGCCTGGTACTGGTCAACTTCAACAGCACGGGCGTGATCACGTTCAACTACGCCGACCTGTTGAAAACCAAGATGTCCCTGACCACCGAGTACATCCTGATGCTGGGCTTCTTCATCGCGTTCGCGGTGAAGCTGCCGGTGGTGCCGTTTCACTCCTGGTTGCCTGACGCTCACGCCCAGGCGCCGACTGCAGGTTCCGTCGACCTGGCCGGTATCCTGTTGAAGACGGCGGCCTACGGCCTGCTGCGTTTCGCCCTGCCGCTGTTCCCGAATGCCTCGGCCGAGTTCGCGCCGATCGCCATGACCCTCGGTCTGATCGGGATCTTCTACGGTGCGTTCCTGGCCTTCGCCCAAACCGACATCAAGCGTCTGATTGCCTTCTCGTCCGTTTCCCACATGGGCTTCGTACTGATCGGCATCTACTCCGGCAGCCAACTGGCGCTGCAAGGCGCAGTGATCCAGATGCTGGCTCACGGTGTGTCGGCAGCGGCACTGTTTATCCTCAGCGGCCAACTGTACGAGCGCCTGCACACTCGTGACATGCGCGAGATGGGTGGCGTGTGGTCACGTATCGCCTACCTGCCGGCCATCAGCCTGTTCTTCGCCGCCGCATCCCTGGGCTTGCCGGGTACCGGTAACTTCATCGGCGAGTTCCTGATCCTGATGGGTGCCTTCGTGCATACGCCGTGGGTCAGTGCGATCGCTACGTCTGGCCTGGTGTTCGGTTCGGTCTACTCGCTGATCATGATCCACCGCGCATACTTCGGTCCGGCCAAGTCCGACACCGTGTTGCACGGCATGGACGGTCGCGAACTGATCATGGTGCTCGGCCTTGCGGTACTGCTGGTGTTTATCGGCGTGTACCCGCAACCGTTCCTGGATACTTCTGCCGCAACGATGCATGGCGTGCAGCAGTGGTTCGGCACCGCCTTCTCTCAACTCGCTTCGGCCCGGTAAGAGCGCTATGGAATTCACGATCCAACACTTTATCGCGCTTGCGCCGCTGCTGATCACCAGCCTCACCATCGTGGTGGTGATGCTGGCGATCGCCTGGCGCCGCAATCACTCGCAAACGTTCCTGCTGTCCTGTGCGGGCTTGAACCTGGCCCTGCTGTCGATTATCCCGGCACTCAAGGTCGCGCCACTGGCCGTGACCCCGCTGATGATGGTCGATGACTTCGCGCTGCTGTATATCGCGCTGATCCTGGTTGCCACCCTGGCCTGCGTCACGCTCGCCCACGCCTACCTCGGCGAAGGCGGCACCGGCTACCCGGGCAACCGCGAAGAGCTGTACCTGCTGATCCTGCTGGCTGCGGCCGGTGGTATCGTGCTGGTCAGCGCGCAGCACCTGGCCGGCTTGTTCATCGGCCTGGAACTGCTGTCGATCCCGGTCTACGGCCTGGTGGCGTATGCCTTCTTCAACAAGCGCTCCCTGGAAGCCGGCATCAAGTACATGGTGCTGTCGGCAGCCGGTTCGGCGTTCCTGTTGTTCGGTATGGCCCTGCTCTACGCAGAAGCCGGCAGCCTGAGCTTCAGCGGTATCGGTCACGCCCTGGCAGCCTCCGGCAGCCCTGCGCCAATTGCCCAACTGGGCCTGGCCATGATGCTGATCGGCCTGGCGTTCAAGCTGTCGCTGGTGCCGTTCCACCTGTGGACCCCGGACGTGTACGAAGGCGCCCCGGCGCCGGTGGCTGCTTTCCTGGCTACCGCGTCGAAAGTCGCCGTGTTTGCCGTGATGGTGCGTCTGTTCCAGATCTCCCCTGCGGCCAACACCGGTGTACTCAGCAACGTGCTGACCATCATCGCCATCGCTTCGATCCTGTTCGGCAACCTGCTGGCGCTGACCCAGAACAACCTCAAGCGTCTGCTGGGTTATTCGTCCATCGCGCACTTCGGTTACCTGCTGATCGCCCTGGTGGCGAGCAAGGGCCTGGCGATGGAAGCCATCGGCGTGTACCTGGTCACCTACGTGATCACAAGCCTGGGTGCATTCGGTGTGATCACGCTGATGTCCTCGCCTTACAAAGGCCGCGACGCCGACGCCCTGTACGAATACCGCGGCCTGTTCTGGCGCCGTCCGTACCTGACCGCAGTACTGACCGTGATGATGCTGTCCCTGGCGGGTATCCCGCTGACTGCGGGCTTCATCGGCAAGTTCTACATCGTGGCCACCGGTGTTGAAGCGCACGAATGGTGGTTGGTTGCTTCCCTGGTACTGGGCAGCGCCATCGGCGTTTTCTACTACCTGCGCGTGATGGTGACCTTGTACCTGATCGAGCCAAACCTGCGCCGTGTGGACGCCGAGTTGCACTGGGAACAGAAAGCAGGCGGCGTGATGCTGCTGGCAATCGCCCTGCTGGCGTTCTTCCTGGGTGTGTACCCACAACCGTTGCTCACCCTGGTGCAGCATGCGGTGATGGCGGGTTGATCGCTTAGTTAAACGCAGCAAGCAAAACGGCGCCTTCGGGCGCCGTTTTGCGTTTCTGGCGTATTAATTTGTTGTCTGACACACAAAGGGAATTTTCCTCGTCGAGATGCCTCCCCTTCCGGCATCACCCTGCCTGGGTCGCTCGTATCGTGGTTGCGTTTTAGGAAACATCCCACAGCAGGGTCACTTGACCCACCGCAGATGGGCCACCAAACTATACGCAGGCTACGTACAGAACATGGATGCTCTATTTATCGAATTGCCAGCCTTTGAGCGGCACCGCAGGGATTATCTGAGTGATGAGTTATTTCACGGCTTTCAACAAGAGTTGATGAGAAACCCGCAAGCGGGCAACGTGATAGAGGGAACCGGCGGGTTACGCAAGGTGCGCTTTGTCGACGAGCGACGCAACAAGGGCAAACGGGGTGGCCTGCGAGTCATCTATTACTGGTGGTCGGGCGGTACGCAGTTCTGGCTGTTCACCCTTTATGGCAAACACGAACAGGACGACCTGAGCGCTCAACACAAAACGGCGCTCAAACACCTGCTGGACAGGGAAATCAAAGCGAGAAAATCTTATGAAACGTGACATCTTTTCCGAACTGGTCGAAGGCTTCGACGCGCTGGCAGATGAACGAGAAGGCAAGGTAACGCTGCGCAGCCACAAGGTGCAGTTGAGCAAGCTGGCACCGCTCACTGCCGACGAAGTAGTCGCTGTGCGTCAACAACTCAATCTGTCGCGCTCGGTGTTTGCGATGTACCTGCGCACCAACACCCGGACCCTGGAAAATTGGGAGCAAGGCCGGGCCACACCCAATGCTCAGGCGGCAACCTTGATTCGGCTGGTGTCGAAGTTTCCGGAGACGGTGGAACGTTTGGCGCTGTTGACCTGATCGATCAATCCAGCCAACCCCATCGGCAACAGGACGTTGCCGATGGGCGAAAGCCTGCAATCAAATCCTGAACTGCCCCACCAACTGCCCCAACCGCTGCCCCAGGTCCGCCAGGCTGCGAGAGGTCTGGGCGCCCTGCTGGGTTTCATCCGCCACGCTGTCCACCGCCACCGCGATCTGATGCACGCTGCGGTTGATCTCTTCGGCCACGGCGGTTTGTTCTTCCGCCGCGCTGGCGATCTGCGCGTTCATCGAGTTGATGGTGCCGATCAGCTGCGCCATGGTGTCCAGGGACGCTCCGGCTTCGTTGGCCTGGGCCGATGTGCCGTCGCCGGCATCGCTGGAGCGGCGCATGGATTCCACGGCGGCCTCGGTGCCTTTTTGCAGGCGGTCGATCATGCCCTGGATCTCCTGGGTGCTTTGCTGGGTGCGGCTGGCCAACGCCCGTACTTCGTCGGCGACCACGGCAAAACCACGACCGGCCTCCCCTGCCCGCGCGGCTTCAATGGCGGCGTTGAGGGCGAGCAAGTTGGTCTGTTCGGCAATCGAGCGGATCACGCCAAGCACGCTGACAATCGACGACACATCCTGCTGCAAGCTGTCCAGGGACACGCCGCTGCTGCGGATGTCGTTCACCAGCGCGTGAATCTGCGCGATGCTGCCATCCACGACTTTTTTCGCGGCCTGGCCTTCGGCGTCGGTTTGCTGCGCAGCGACGGCTGCGCCTTGGGCACTGCGCGCCACTTCATGGGCCGCGGAGGACATTTCGTTGATCGCGGTAGCCACCTGGTCGGTCTCGTGTCGCTGGCGCTCCATGGCCTTTTCCGAGCGGTTGGCTTGCTCGGCGACCTGGCTCACCAGGCCGGTAAGCTGGGAGGTCATCTCGGTGATCTGGCGTACCAGGCTGTGGATCTTGTCGACAAAGCGGTTGAAAGAGCCTGCCAGTTCGCCGAGCTCGTCCTGGCTGGTGATGGCCAGGCGGCGGGTCAGGTCACCCTCACCGGCGGCGATGTCGTCGAGGTTGATCTTCATCAGGTGCAACGGCCGCAGGATGGTATTGGCCACCAGCATGCCCACGGCGGCAATCACCAACAGCACCACCACGGCAATGCCGATGATGCTCAGCACCACACCTTCCATGCGTTTCTCCACCTTGGCCTGAACCTCGGCAACCTGGGCGTCGATGCCGTCCAGGTTCACCGAGGTACCGATCACCATGTCCCACTTGGGCAAGTATTCGGTGTAGCCAAGCTTGGGCACCAGCTCGGTCTGGCCGGGCTGCGTCGAGCTGTATTGCAGGTAGTGGGTGCCGTCCTTGCCGACTTTCACCAGGTCGCGGTTGACGTAGACGCCGTTCGGGTCGCGGTTGTCCTTGAAGCTTTTGCCGACGCCGTCCGGGCTGTTGCCCTTGAACAGGCGAATGGTCTCGGAGTCGTAGCCGAAGAAATAACCGTCCTTGCCATAGCTGATGTTGGACAGCAGCTTGACCACTTGCGCCCGTGCGGCCGTATCGCCTTGGGTGGCAGCGTCGTACAGCGGCTTGATGGTGGTCATCGCCACCTCGACGTAGCCGCGCAAGGTGGTCTTGGCGTCGTTGAGCAGGTTCTGACGGGTTTCTTCGACCTCGTTGCGGGCCTGCTCCCGAAGGATCCACACCGTGGTCAGGCTGATGATCACGGCAAACAACAACACGGGCAGGACAGCAAGGGACAGTACTTTGGCCTTTAGACTCAGACGCATGGCTCTTCTCTCTTGAGGGACAACTCAAGAGGTTAACGGCTAGTTACAATAAATCTGTAGGACAATCCCGTCAGAGCGTCATCGCGGCAAACCAGCCAAACGCCAGCAGCGGAATGTTGTAGTGCAGGAAGGTCGGCACCACGGTGTCCCAGATATGGTGGTGCTGGCCATCGATGTTCAAACCGGAAGTCGGGCCCAGGGTGGAGTCCGACGCAGGCGAGCCGGCATCACCCAATGCCCCGGCCGTGCCGACGATGCACACGATCGCCAGCGGGCTGAAGCCCAGCTGCACGCACAGCGGCACAAAGATCGCCGCCAGGATCGGCACCGTGGAAAACGACGAGCCGATGCCCATGGTCACCAGCAAGCCCACCAGCAGCATCAGCAGCGCGCCCACACCGCGGCTATGGCCGATAAACGCCGCGGAGGCTTGCACGAGTGTCTGCACTTCACCAGTGGCCTTGAGCACTTCGGCAAAGCCTGACGAGGCGATCATGATGAAGCCGATCATCGCCATCATCTTCATGCCTTCGGTGAACAGGTCATCGGTGTCGCGCCAGCGCACGATGCCCGACACCGAAAAGATCAGGAAACCGGCCAGGGCGCCAATGATCATCGAGTCCAGCCACAGCTGGATAATGAACGCCGCCGCAATCGCCAGGCCGGCCACCAGCAGGGTCAGCGGGTTGTAGTGCACCGCCACCTGCTCGACTCGCTCGATCTTCTCCAGGTCGTACACACGCTTCTTGCGGTAGCTGACAAACACCGCCACCAGCAAACCGACCACCATGCCCAGCGCCGGGAGGCCCATGGCATGGGTGACATTGACCTGGCTGATGTCGACACCGCTCTTGGCCACGTTGGCCAGCAGGATCTGATTCAGGAAGATGTTGCCGAAGCCCACCGGCAGAAACATGTAGGGCGTGATCAGGCCGAAGGTCATGACGCAGGCGATGAGACGGCGGTCCAGCTGCAGTTTGGTCAGCACATATAAAAGCGGCGGTACCAGCAGCGGGATAAACGCGATGTGGATCGGCAGGATGTTCTGCGAGGCGATGGCCACCACCCAGAGCAGACCGATCAGCAGCCATTTGACGTGACTGCCGCCCGTGGCTTCCTGCCGATCCACCAGCAGCAGGGCTTTATCGGCCAGCGCATGAGCCAGGCCGGATTTGGCAATCGCCACGGCGAACGCGCCGAGCAGCGCGTAGGACAACGCCACCGTCGCACCGCCACCCAGGCCGCTGTTGAACGCCTTGAGCGTCGCGTCGATACCCAGGCCGCCGGTCAGGCCACCCACCAGGGCGCCGACAATGATCGCGATCACCACATGCACGCGGGACAAGCTGAGCACCAGCATGGTGCCGACCGCGGCGATTACTGCATTAATCATCGTTACCTCAAGACAGAAAACATGAAAAAAGCACGCACCTGCCCGGGCTGCTGTCGGGAACGGCTGCCGCAAACCAGGTTTTAAGGGAGTTTTATTAGAGGGCGCGCACTTTGCAGCAGGTGGGCGGGCATGTCAAAGCACGACGTCGCAAACAGCTTTAAATTGATCGTTTGAATAAAGAAAATTTCCGAGCCGCCGATACAGGCAGATCGTCTCTGTCGTATCGAAAGGTTAAGGAAGGCTCCATGTCGCTCAGACAGCTGTCCATTCAATGGAAAATTACCCTGCTGGCCGGTCTTTGCCTGCTGGGCATCGTGACCTTGCTGGTAGGTCTCTCGCTGTACCGCATGGCGCAGAGCTCCGACCTGGTCAAGGCTTCCAGTATGGAAATGCTCGACGAAGCCGCCCAGGCGCGCATCGAAGCCCAGGGTGAGGTCCAGGCCTTGGGCATTCGCCAGCAGTTCATGGACGCCTATCAATACGGCCACGGTTTTTCCCGGCAGGTGTTGTTCCTGCGCGAACAGGCCGAGAAACGCTTCCTGGATGCCTTCGACCTGCGCGAAGACCTGACCCGGCAGGTCAAGGCCGCGCTGCAGGCCAACCCTGACCTGCTGGGCCTGTCCCTGGTATTCGAGGCCAACGCACTGGATGGCAAGGACGAACTGTTCGCCAACCAGCAAGAACTGGGCAGCAACGACAAGGGCCGCTTTGCGCTGTACTGGTCCCAGCCGACTGCGGGCAAGCTGACTTCAATGTCGCTGCCCGAAAGCGACATGTCCGACACCAGCGTCGGACCCAGCGGCGAAAAAGCCAACGCCTGGTTCACCTGCCCGCGCACCACACTCAAGCCCTGCGTGATCGAGCCGTACTTCTATGTGATCGATGGGCAAAAGGTGCTGATGACCAGCATCGTCTTCCCGCTGATGGTCAACGGCAAAGTCATCGCCTCGCTGTCGGTGGACATCAACCTCAACAGCCTGCAAGCCGTCAGCCAGGGCGCCAGCCAGAAACTCTACGACGGCCAGACCAGCGTCAGCATCATCAGCCCGGTGGGCCTGCTGGCCGGCTACAGTCCGGACGCCGGCAAACTCAGCCAGCGCCTGGATGCCGTCGACACCGCCAACGGCGCGCAATTGATCAGTTCGCTTTCCACCAGCACCCAGACCCGCAGCGTGCGCACCGACCACCAACTCAAGGTGCTCGCGCCGTTCCAGCCGATCCCCGATGGCAAGCCGTGGGGCGTGTTGCTGGATGTTCCGGAAAAAGTCCTGGTGGCTCCGGCTGAAGCCCTGAAGTCCAAACTGGACGCCGATAACGCCAAGGGCACTCTGCTGGAACTGAGCCTGGGCCTGCTGGCAGCAATCGTCGGCCTGTTGCTGGTGTGGCTGATGGCCCGCAGCGTGACCCGGCCGATCCTCGGTGTGGCGCGCATGCTGGAAGACATTGCCAGTGGCGAAGGTGACCTGACCCGCCGCCTGGCCTACGACAAACACGACGAACTCGGCGAATTGGCCGGCTGGTTCAACCGCTTCCTCGACAAGCTGCAGCCGATCATTGCCCAGGTCAAACGCTCAGTGCAGGACGCCCGTGGCACCGCCGACCAGTCGGCCGCCATCGCCACTGAAACCAGTGCCGGCATGGAGCAGCAATACCGTCAGGTCGACCAGGTGGCCACCGCCTCCCACGAGATGAGCGCCACCGCCCAGGACGTCGCCCGCAGTGCCGCGCAAGCCGCCCAGGCTGCCCGCGATGCCGATCAGGCGACGCGTGAAGGTTTGACCGTGATCCACCGCACCACCACCAGCATCGGCCACCTGGCGGCGGATATGAGCACCGCGATGACCCAGGTTGAAGGACTGGCGGCCAACAGCGAGAAGATCGGTTCGGTACTGGAAGTGATTCGTGCAATCGCCGAGCAGACCAACCTGCTGGCACTGAACGCCGCTATCGAGGCCGCCCGTGCGGGTGAAGCCGGTCGTGGTTTTGCGGTGGTCGCCGATGAAGTGCGCAACCTGGCGCGACGTACCCAGGAGTCGGTGGAAGAAACCCGCCTGGTGATCGAGCAACTGCAAAGCGGTACCCAGGAAGTGGTCGGTTCCATGAGCAACAGCCATCGCCAGGCCCAGGGCAGCGTCGAACAAGTGGGCCAGGCCGTGACCGCCTTGCGCCAGATCGGCGATGCGGTAACGGTAATCAGCGACATGAACCTGCAGATCGCCAGCGCCGCCGAAGAGCAAAGTGCGGTGGCCGAGGAGATCAACAACAATGTGGCGACGATTCGAGATGTGACGGAGTCGTTGTCCGGGCAGGCGAATGAATCGGCACGGGTCAGCCAGGCGTTGAACAGCCTGGCGAATCAGCAGCAGGGCCTGATGGATCAGTTCAGGGTTTGATGAGCTGCTGGATACTCCGGCAATCAGCCCGAGTATCCCGTAGCAGCTGTCGAGCCTCGGCGAGGCTCGACAGCTGCTACGTTTGTGTTCACTGGCGGCGTGGCAGGTCGATGATGACCTTTAACCCGCCCAGCTCGCTCTCCTGCAACAGAAGCACCCCGCCCCACACCTCGACAATATCCCGCACGATCCCCAGCCCCAGACCATGCCCGTCAGTCTGCTCATCCAACCGCGTGCCTCGGCTGAACACCTGATCACGCTGGCTCTCGGGAATCCCCGGCCCGTCATCTTCGACAGCCAACCGAAAGCCTTCCGGGGTTTCGCCGATGCTCAACACAATCTCCGCATCCGCCCATTTGCACGCGTTGTCCAGCAGGTTGCCCAACAGTTCCAGCAGGTCTTCGCGGTCCCACGGCAATTGCAAACCGGGCGGCACGCGGTAACTCAAATCCAGGTGTTCGCCATGGATCATGTTCAGGGTCGCGAGCAACCCCGGTAATTCGCCGTCGCAATCGAACAAGGCACCCGGCAGTGTCTCTCCGGCCAGGCGGGCACGATTGAGTTCACGATTAAGCCGTTGCTGCACCTGCTCCAACTGTTCCCGCAGCAGCTTGCTCAGTTGCGGATGGTCCTTGAGCTGTTCACTGGATGCCACGCTCAGCAACACCGCCAACGGGGTTTTCAAGGCATGGCCGAGATTGCCCAGGGCATTGCGCGAGCGCTTGAGGCTGTCTTCGGTGTGGGCCAGCAGATGGTTGATCTGCGCCACCAGCGGCTCCAGTTCCACCGGCACCTGGGTATCCAGTTGCGAGCGCTGGCCCTGCTGCAGTTGGGCGATCTGGTTGCGTGCGGTCTCCAGCGGGCGCAAGGCGCGGCGCACGGTGACCCGTTGCAGAATCAGGATCAGCAACAGCGCCGCCAGCCCCAGCACCAGGCCGATCTGGCGCATCAGCCGAAAGCTTTCTCTGACGGGTGTGTAGTCCTGGGCCACGCTGATGGAAATCGACTGGCCAAACCGTTTGTAGTCCGAACGCAGTACCAGCAACTGCTGGCCTTCCGGCCCCAACTGCAGGTTGCCCTTGAGCCCGGCGTGGGGCAACTGCGGCAGTTCCTGGTCCCACAGCGAGCGGGAACGCCAATGGGTGTCGGCAAAATCGATACGGAAATAGTGCCCGGAAAACGGACGCTGGTACGCAGGAGACAACCGCTGCTCATCCAGTTGCACCCCCGCCGGCCCGCGCACCAGCGCCACCAGCAGGTTCTCGCTGTCGTTGCGCAAGCCGGACTCCAGGTAACGTTGCAGGCCCATTTCGAACAGCCACAGGCTGGTCTGCGCCAGCACCAGGCCGACGATCACCATCACACTGATCAGCCCCAGGCTCAGGCGCCGCTGGATCGACTTCATGCCGGGCTGGCACCAAACCGGTAACCCTGGCCGCGCCGGGTCTCGATCACGCTGCGGCCCAATTTGCGGCGCAGGTGGTTGACGTGGACCTCCAACACATTGGAGTCACGCTCGGTCTCGCCATCGTACAAATGTTCGGCCAGGTGACTTTTTGAAAGGATTTGCTCGGGGTGCAGCATGAAGTAACGCAGCAGCCGAAACTCGGCCGCGGTCAGCTGGATCTCCTCGCCATCACGCATCACACACTGGCGACCCTCATCCAGGTGCAAGCCGGCAGCCTGCAAGGTGGGCTGATTGGCGTGGCCATGGGAACGACGCAGCAAGGCCTGGATACGCAGGTGCAGCTCTTCGGGATGGAACGGTTTGCTGAGGTAGTCGTCGGCCCCGGCCTTGAGCCCTTCGATGCGCTCGGCCCAGGAGTCGCGGGCAGTGAGGATCAGCACCGGCGTGGCCAGGCCGGCGGCACGCCATTGCGTCAACACCTCAAGCCCGGGCAAACCCGGCAGGCCGAGGTCAAGGATGATCAGGTCGTAGGGTTCGCTGCGCCCCTGATACACCGCATCGCGCCCGTCCGCCAGCCAGTCGACGGCATAGCCCTGGCGATTGAGCCCGGCCATCAACTCATCGGCCAGGGGTACGTGGTCTTCCACCAGCAGCAGGCGCATCAGTCGTCTTCCTTGTCTTTGAGCAGTTGACCGGTGTTGGCATCGAGTTCGATCTCGCGCACTACGCCTTCCACCGTCAATAGTTCGATTTCATAGATATAGCGCACAGGGCGATCCTTGTGCTCTTCAAGCTCGGCGTCCAGCAGCTTGGCGCCCGGGTAGCGCTCGAAAGCCGGGCCCAGCAGATGCTCAAGCGGCGCGATCACACCCTCCTGGCGCAGGCGCAGCGCCTCGTCCTGGCCCAGGTCACGAGCGGCCAGGCCTGAGCAAAATGCCAGGAGCACCAGCGCCACTTGAGCGCTGGTGCGTAGATTTACCTTCATTACGTATCCTGATGATCCTTGAGGACGGCGCCGGTGACAGCGTCCAATTCCAGGTCCCACTCGACGCCCTGGGCGTCGCGCAGTTCAACCTGATAAAGGTATTTGCCGTATTCCTCTTCAAGCTCGGTTTCATGCACGGTGGCGCCGGGATGTTTGGCCAGTGCGATAGCATTGAGCTTCTCGAAAGACACAATGGTACCAGCGTCGCGCAACTTCAGTGCTTCGTCCGGCCCCAGGTCGCGAGCCTGGGCGACGCCTGCGGTGAGGGCGATGATACTGCTGGCGATCAAGGCTGTGAGGGTTTTCATGGTGAGTCTCCGTTTCGGGATATTTTGCCTACGGGGCTCACGGTACTGGATCCAACTTAACTGAAACTGAATTGCCACCATGGCAATTCTCTGCGAGACCTTTGCCTGCAACCGGGCAAGATTTTCTATACTGCCCTGCTCGCGGTAAATGAGACCGGTATGACTGCTATCCATATGAAGTTCCCCGCCTTGACCCTCAAGGCCGGTAAACGCGCTTTTGCACGCATTCGTGAGCAGGGGCTTGCGCCTGCGGACGTCGGCATCCTTCCCGGCGCTGCCGGCGGGCCCAAGGCGCTGGGCATCCAGGGTCTGGACCTGGCGCTGTTTGGTGACTGGCTGCCCCGGGCGCCCCGCGAGCGTGCGCTGATCGGCGCCTCGATAGGCTCCTGGCGGTTTGCCAGTGCGTGCCTGCCCGATCCGGTGCAAGGCCTGCTCGACCTGGGCCGGCTGTACAACGCACAAAGCTTTGCCAAAGGCGTGACCATGGCCGAAGTCAGCCAGAGCTGCGTGCGCATGCTCGATGACTTGCTGGCCGGCCGCGATGCCCGCGTGCTCGACAACCCGCACTACCGGCTGAACATCATGGTGGTCAAAAGCCATGGCCTGCTCGCCGACGATCATCGCGGTCGGCTTGGTTTGGGGTTGTCCTCGGTGATCGCCGACAACCTGAGGGGCCGCGCGCGGTTGTCCCGGCACTTCGAACGGCTGATCGTCCACGATCCACGCCAGGCGCCACCGCTGCATGCGCTCAAGGATTTCCCGTCGCGCTTCCTTGATCTGGAACTGGGCAACCTGCGCCAGGCCTTGCTGGCGTCGGGCTCAATCCCCATGGTGATGCAAGGCGTACGCGACCTGCCGGGTGCAGGCCAAGGCACTTACCGCGATGGCGGCCTGCTGGACTATCACCTCGACCTGCCCTACCACGGCGATGACATCGTGCTGTACCCGCACTTCACCGACCGGGTCATTCCCGGCTGGTTCGACAAAGGCTTGCCGTGGCGCCGTGCCAATCAACAGGGTTTGCAGGATGTCCTGCTGCTGGCGCCGTCGAAGGAATACCTGGCGCGACTGCCCCACGGCAAACTGCCGGACCGCAGTGACTTCAAGCGCTTTATGGGGGATGACCCGGGCCGCAACAAGTACTGGCAAACCGCAATGAGCGAAAGCCAGCGGCTGGGGGATGAGTTTCTGCAACTGGCCGACAATGGCCAATTGGGCGAACGCCTGCTGGCTCTCTAGCGCCCTCTCCGTAGCAGCTGTCGAGCCCAAGCGAGGCTGCGTCGGCAGCACCTCGGTTTGTCAGACAAATCGCAAACGCAGCCTCGCCATGGCTCGACAGCTGCTACGCGGTATGCGCGCGGCCGCCACAAACTGTTAAACTCGCCGCCTGCCAGACACCTCACCGAGCTGAAAAACCCTGTGGAAATCTTCAAAGAGTTTACCTTCGAGTCCGCCCACCGCCTGCCCCATGTACCGGAAGGCCACAAATGCGGGCGCCTGCATGGCCATTCGTTCAAGGTGGCGATCCACCTCAGCGGCGACCTCGACCCGCACACCGGCTGGATCCGTGACTTCTCGGAGATCAAGGCGATTTTCAAGCCGCTCTACGAGCGCCTCGACCACAACTACCTCAACGACATCCCGGGCCTCGAAAACCCCACCAGCGAAGTGCTGGCCAAGTGGATCTGGAATGAACTGAAACCGCTGTTGCCGGAACTCAGCGCGATTCGCATCCATGAGACCTGCACCAGCGGCTGCATCTATCGCGGCGAATAAGCCGGCGATGTAAAAAACCACCCTTGCGGTGGTTTTTTTATGCCGGTGACTCCCTTACAGTCGTGGCCTCTTGTACAGGAAGCGCTGCGATGCCAACCCATATCCGCCCCGCTACCGTCGACGATATCGCCGCAATTGAAGCGATCGTCCACGCCGCCTACTCCCCTTACATCCAGCGAATCGGGCGCAAGCCAGGGCCGATGCTGGATGACTATCGCCAGCAGGTCGCCGCCGAACGGGTGCATGTGCTGGAGAGTGCGGGCCAGGTCCACGGCTTTGTCGTACTGATTCATCACGATGAGTACCTGCTGCTGGATAACCTGGCCGTCGACCCCGGTGCCCAGGGCTTGGGTTACGGGCGCCTGTTGCTGGGCTTCGCGGAAGGCCAGGCCAGGCATGGCTCCATCCGTCTCTACACCAATGAAGCGATGACCGAAAACATCGCGCTGTACACCCGCAAAGGCTATGTGGAAACCCACCGGGCCGAGGAAAACGGCCTGCGTCGGGTCTACATGCAAAAAGACCTCACCGCCTCGCACTGAAGGAGCTCCCATGGAAAACATCTGGCTGGCCCAGGCCAAGCGCCTGCAAGCATTGGCCTCCACGGGGCTGCACTTCTGCACCGATGACTTCGAGCGCGAGCGCCTCGAGGAAATCGCCCAGATTGCCCACAGCATGCTGGCGCAATTGGGTGAAGTACCGCTGGAGCGCATCACCGGGCTGGTGCCGGATTTTGCCAAACGTTATTCGACGCCCATGATTGATGTGCGGGGCGCAGTGATTGACGGTGACCGGATCCTGTTGGTCCGCGAGCTCACGGATGGCTGCTGGGCATTGCCCGGCGGTTATGCGGATATTGGTTTGTCGGCGGCTGAAAACATCGTCAAGGAAATTCGCGAAGAGGCCGGGCTGACGGTCACGGCCAAGGCGCTGTACAGCGTCACCCACAAGGCCAAAGGCTTGTACCGGCCGGATATCCGGGACTTCTACAAACTCTACTTTCTGTGCGAACGGGTTGATCAACTGGCGCCGGCGGCCGGTTTCGAAACCACCGAAGTTGGCTTCTTCAGCCTGGACGATCTGCCGCCGCTGTCCCGTGGCCGCACCATTGAAAGCGACCTTGAGGCCGCTTTTGCCTTTCATCGCGGGCAGACCACTCACACCCTGTTCGATTGAATAACGGGTGATCCAAT
Organism: Pseudomonas sp. F8002; assembly: GCF_013385495.1. Taxonomy (NCBI): domain Bacteria; kingdom Pseudomonadati; phylum Pseudomonadota; class Gammaproteobacteria; order Pseudomonadales; family Pseudomonadaceae; genus Pseudomonas; species Pseudomonas sp. F8002. The sequence continues at coordinate 75,876 of NZ_JACAPW010000043.1, forward strand.
TTGTATCACCCTGCACCGCTTTCGCGCCTGAGTGGGCAGAAAGACCAATCCCGCCTGCGTGTTTCCCCTGTTTGGCTATAAATACTGTGCAACCTGCACAGTCCTGACCGTGCGCCCGTCACTGCCTCGCACTTGGCACGACGGGTGCAATAGGCCTGCGTCACTCATTCTGGGAGAACGGCACATGACGCAGAACGAACCGGGCAATGACTACCCTCTCAGCGAGGTGCCCATGCATGCCCGCAAAGGCCTGGCCTCCACCGCCATGGTGCTGCTGGGCTTTACCTTTTTTACCGCGACCATGTTCGCCGGCGGCAAGCTGGGGGTGGCCTTCAGCTTTACCCAGATGCTCGGCGTCGTGGCCCTGGGTAACCTGCTGTTGGGTATCTACGCCGCAGGCCTGGGTTACATCGCGTTCAAGAGCGGTTTGAATTCAGTATTGATGGGGCGTTTCTGCTTCGGTGAAGTGGGCAGCAAGCTGAGCGACTTGATTCTCGGTTTTACCCAGATCGGCTGGTACGCCTGGGGCACCGCCACCGCAGCCGTGGTACTGGGCAAGTATTTCGAGTTGAGCCAGGGCAGCGTACTCGGGCTGATGGTGCTGTTTGGCATGGTGTTCTGCGCGACGGCCTACGTGGGCTATCGCGGGTTGGAGATTCTGTCCTACATCGCCGTGCCGGCCATGGGTATTTTGTTGTTTCTGTCGATGTGGGTCGCCACCGTCAAGGTCGGCGGGCTCGATGGACTGCTGGCGGTGGTGCCGACCGGTGAGCTGGACATGTCCACGGCTATCACGCTGGTGTTCGGCACCTTTGTCAGCGGCGCGACCCAGGCCACCAACTGGACGCGGTTCTCACGCTCGGCCAGGGTCGCGGTGCTGGCCAGCCTGATCGGCTTCTTTATCGGCAACGGCTTGATGGTGTTGATCGGTGCCTATGGCGCCATCGTCTACCAGCAGCCCGACGTGGTCGAAGTGTTGCTGCTGCAAGGCTTCGCCATGGCGGCCATGGCGATGCTGTTGCTGAATATCTGGAGCACCCAGGACAACACCATCTACAACTTCGCCGTCGCCGGCTGCAACCTGCTGCGCACCAAGCGCCGCAAAACGGTGACCCTGGCCGGTGCGGTGATCGGCACCCTGCTGGCGTTGCTGGGCATGTACGACATGCTGGTGCCCTACCTGATCCTGCTGGGCACGGTGATCCCACCGATTGGCGGGGTGATCATGGCGGATTTCTTCTATCGCTACCGCGGCCACTATCCGCGCCTGGCCGATACACGCCTGCCGGCCTTCAACTGGCCAGGGCTGATCGCCTATGCCGTGGGTACGGTGCTGGCCTTTCATTCACCCTGGGTGGCGCCGTTGGTGGGGATCGTGGCGGCGTCCCTGACCTACATCGTGCTGACCAGCGTATTGCGGGTGCGGGCACCTTTGGCTGACGTCCAGGCATGAGCCTGACAGTCGCCGATGTGCTGGCCTTGCCCGGCCTTGAATCGATGTGCCTGCGGGCCGGGGAAGCCGGCCTGGAGAACACGGTGCGCTGGCCCTATGTCGCAGAAAACAGCGGCATTGCCGAATGGGTGCTGGGGGGCGAACTGGTGTTCGTCACCGGCATCAATCACCCACGGGACGAGGCCAATCTGTTGGTGCTGCTGGACGAAGCCTGTCAGCGCCAGGTCGCCGGCCTGGTGATCCTCACGGGGCCGGACTATATCCAGGCGATTCCCCAGCGTTTGCTGGAAGCGGCGCAAGCGGCGGGCATGCCGCTGATCGAACAGCCTTACTCGTTGAAGATGGTACTGGTGACCCAGGCCATCGGTTCGGCGTTGATCCAGTCGCAGCAGTTGGGGCGCTCGCGACACGATGTGCTGGAGCGCCTGCTGGCCGGTGATTACCAATCCCTGGATTTGCTGCTGCACCGCGCTGCGCAGTTGGACATGCCGCTGGCCGGCCATTGGCAACTCGTCCAGTTGCAACTGGACGGCAGCGACGCGCTGTTTGCCCAGGGTGAGGCGCCAGTGGTCGAGACGCAGCTTGCCCGACAACACGATGCTATTACCCGCCGTCTGCGCCAGTTTGCTGCGCAGCATCCGTCGCGCCTGCCCGTGCTGGGGCGTGCCGGACAATGGACGTTGTTGCTGCCTGCGATAGACGCGGGTGCGGCATTGGCCAACCGTCAGTTGTTGGCGGGTTGGTTGAAGGCACTGAATCTGCGCCTGGCACCGTTGAAACTGTTTATCGGCCTGAGTGCTGCCGCGCACCCACCCGCGCGCCTGGCCCAGGCCCTGGATGAGGCGCGCCAGGCATTGGCCGCTGCGCGACGGTTCAGTGAACGCGCCGGGCTGTGTGTCTACGATGAGTTGGGCGTGCTCAAGCTGCTCAGTGGCGTACGTGATCGCGCCCTGCTCGATCAGTTCCTCAACGAACGCCTGGGGCCGCTGCTGCGCCACGACCTGCACCATGGCCCAAGCCTGATGCCGACCCTGGAGGCCTGGTTCAACGAGAATGGTAACCTTGTGGCCGCAGCCCAACGGCTGGCGGTTCACCGCAACACCCTGACGCACCGCGTCCAGCGTATCGAAGCCCTGTGCGGGCTGACGCTGGACAATGCTTATGACCGCCTGGACATCGGCATCGCGCTGATGATCTGGCGGCTGTCTGCCTGACTGTTTTTTGCCAAGAGGAACTTGCCCATGCACATCATCAACGCCCGCCTGCGCAACCGTGAAGGCCTGCATGATCTGCACCTGGAACACGGCCGGATCGCCAGCATCACCCAACAAGGCGCTGCCCCCCTGGCAGGCCCCGACGACCTGGACGCCGCCGGCAACCTGGTGGTCCCGCCTTTCGTCGAGCCGCACATTCACCTCGATGCCACCCTGACCGCCGGCGAGCCGCGCTGGAACATGAGCGGCACCCTGTTTGAAGGCATCGAGTGCTGGGGCGAGCGCAAGGCCACCATCACCCTGGAAGACACCAAGACCCGCTCCAAAAAAACCATCCAGACCCTGGCCGCCCATGGCATCCAGCATGTGCGCACCCATGTCGACGTCACCGACCCGGACCTCACCGCGCTCAAGGCCATGCTTGAAGTACGCGAGGAAAGCGGCCACCTGATCGACCTGCAAATCGTCGCGTTCCCCCAGGAAGGCATCGAGTCGTACCGCAATGGCCGCGAGCTGATGGAAGAGGCCATTCGCCTGGGCGCCGACGTGATCGGCGGCATCCCGCACTTTGAATACACCCGTGACCAAGGGGTGAGTTCGGTGAAGTTCCTGATGGACCTGGCCGAACGCACCGGTTGCCTGGTCGATGTGCATTGCGACGAAACCGACGACCCACACTCGCGCTTTCTTGAAGTGCTGGCCGAAGAGGCCCGCAGCCGTGACATGGGCGCCCGCGTGACCGCCAGCCACACCACGGCCATGGGCTCCTACGACAATGCTTACTGCGCCAAACTCTTCCGCCTGCTGGGGCATTCGGGCATAAGCTTTGTCTCCTGCCCTACCGAAAGCATCCACTTGCAGGGCCGCTTCGACACCTTCCCCAAACGCCGCGGCGTGACCCGGGTCAACGAACTGCTGGAGGCTGGCATGAACGTCTGCTTCGGCCAGGACTCCATCGTCGACCCTTGGTATCCCTTGGGTAACGGCAACATTTTGCGGGTGCTGGAAGCCGGGTTGCATATCTGCCACATGCTTGGCTACCGCAACCTGCAAAGTGCCCTCGACCTGGTCACCGACAACAGCGCCCGGGCGATGGCCCTGGGGGATCGTTATGGCCTGGAACCGGGACGCCCGGCGAACCTGTTGATCCTGTCTGCAGACAGCGACTATGAAGTGATTCGCAGCCAGGGCTTGCCGTTGTATTCGATTCGAGCGGGCAAAGTGTTGATGAAACGCCGGCCGGCGCAGGTGGAGTTTTTGTAGGCTCATACGATTGAATCTATATCGAGGGTTTGTGGCTTTCCCCAGCCATCATCCGACTGTGGCGGGATGCTCGCCACTTGGGTGAGTACGCGATTTTGCGGGTGAGCGAACCAGCGTTTCAGGCTGGATTGCAGGGTTGGGGATGAAGCGTGGCTGCCGTAGACGTCGCGGGCCTGGAGGCGGCGCCAGCGGAGGGTTGCCAGGCGGTCGCGACTACTTTGCAGACGATCAGCTTCGATGCTCAAGGCCTGGATATCTTCATAACCACGCTGATTGGTCGGTCGATAGCGGTCCAGTTCTCGTTTTTTCTCCCGCAGTTGTTGCCGCATGCTGATCAGCGCTTTTTCGATCAGCTCAAATTCACTCGCAGTCACCAGTGTTCCGTCGGCGTCCACGGTTTGCTGCCAGCGGCGTAACGTCGCCCAGGCTGCCGGGATGTAGCTTGCGGTCATAAAGTGCTGCTTGTATTGGACTAGCTGCTTGATCAGGTTGGCCCGGTCCGGCATATCACCGCTGAGTTGAATCGCGCGATTGCATGCAGCTTCTTCGATCGACTCACACCCGGGGTTCCACAATATTGAAGACTGTGTGCCGTCGGGCAAGGCAATCGGCATGAAATGCTGCTGGGAGCCGTGATGCTGATAGGCGTTCCCGCCCACCCGCACCAACCCAAGTGCGAACAGCAGGCCAGCAGGTGCAGGATTGCTGAACAGGGTAACAAGCCCGGGAATCCAGAGTTTGGCAGTTGTGTTCATCCAGGGTGCCGGGACGCTGGGTACCGGGTCGTTATGATTGACGATGCGGTGATGCACCAAAGATGAAGCACCGTCAGTGAACTCAGAGTCGGCAGCGCGGGGAGCGCCATAGGTGTAAAGAAGGATGCTGCGGTCGTAACCTGGAATTCGCCTAAGAGACTCTGCCAGCAGCAGTGCTATGGCGCCGCCGAGACTATGGCCACAAATTATGATGCGCTGGCCTATGTAGAACCGGTCGAGGTAATGCAGCGCAAAATCACGCATCGCCCGATACGCGCCATAAAAGCCCTCATGAACCTTACCAACACCCTCGACAAAAGCGACCTGGTGAGCATTGGCATCCCTCAGCCCATCGGAACGGCTTGCAGTGCCCCGCACTGCGATCAGGATCACATGGTCGTGATGGCTGATAAACGCCTGAGTATCAGTGCCATTCTCCTCGTCATCAAAAAAATGCAGCTTCGCTGGGTGGGCCGGGGACTCTCCTTGCCCCGATCGATTTTGCTCATACAACTCAGGATCAAAAGGCAACACCTCGAATCGTTGCGAGTACGGCACGTCTTCATACACGGGATAAAAGTGTTCCACCTGGTCGGAATCGAACTTCCAGGCCTCCTGATAGCCCGACAGTTGTTCGGAAAAAAAATTGCCCACACTGGGCTCTATGGGAAAGCTGACCTGGTCCATCGGCGGAGTCGATGGTTCCTGCCCAAAATCGCAATAACTCAAGGTAGCCATAAGCGCCAACTGATAAAGGTTCAAGGCACAGAACTGGTCTTCAATCGACAACAACGGGCGTAACGCACGCAGCGGCCTTACCTCCAGCACAGTGTGCAGGTCAGGAAATAAAACCAGCCCTGTCAGCTTGGGCTGAGGGGGGCCAAACCCAAGTTCAGCCAGCATGCGGAGCGCATGCCGCGGTGGTCGATGGGTTCTGGGCGCCAATGGAGGCAAGTGAGCAGTGTGCAAGACCAAGTCACTGACCTCGACTTGATAGAATTTGCCTGTTTCCCGTCGTGCCGGGTTTCGCTCGACGCGCTCCCCGTCTACACGTGAAAACCGCGTCTGTTCGGCTCGCACCTGAAGCTCGGTGATAGGCAGTGGGTAACAACCACGCGTTTGCAACGTTGCGTAGTAATCCCCGCTCATTTCATATGGCGCATCGAAGATCAGAACCACAGGCCCTCGATATGGGTTGTCCAGCTTTGCGAAACCGTTTCCATCCAAACGACCTGCATATTGTTGACCTGTGCTGTCAAAAACCTTGTACGCAAGACCCCCATAAGCGTTTCCGTCACCTGATTCGTCCACCAGACAAAAACTCAGCCAACATCCACGCACTGCACAAGCCGGCATTTTCCCGCTGAAAAAGGGTTGTTTCCATTCTGTAAGCGCCATCGCTGAATATCCTTATTCAGTAAAAGTTAAAGATAAGTACGCTCCCCATCAGATTTCCCCAAACACGAGCCTCACCGTTTTACCGTTCAGCTCATCACGCTGCACACGGCCACCCGTTGCAGTCGTTGGCGGCAGTCCTCTTGCATCCACCAGGTTGCATTGAAATACGTTATCAGTCGCCTGCGTTGGCCCTGCCGGCCTGAGTAACCACTGACAGGCCCCCGGCACCTCCAAGGTACCTGGCCCCGGCATTCGAGACATATGGGGTTCAACCCAATCATGCACACCGATAAACGCAAAATCCCCCCCACTGTCCGACAAGTGCTCAGCCGACTTCGCATAGACATCAAACGTCATGTAACGCAGCACTAACGGACACCCGTTCACCGTCTCCGTAAGAGGCAATTCGAAGCTCGCCCGATTCGCCACCGACTTCTCAAGAGCGTCGAATATCTTGATCTCTGGCAGATCACCTGGACGCCATCGTAAAGTGCAAGTTTCACCTGTTCCGGGGACGTAAGTTGCATCGCCTCTGAGTCTGTAATTCGCCGGCAAATCGACCTCCAAAGTGAAACTATCAGCAGGCTTCATCACACAACCGGAAACACCCAGCACACTGCAAACGAATACCCCTCGCCACACGCCCGACATAAATCCCCTACGCATCCTGCTGCTCCCGCTCCACCCGACGCCACTCCCCAACCACCCGCTGAAAATGATCCTCCGCCACTTCCCCCTGCATCGGCTGCCATCGAACAAGCACGTTCCCAGTGGCCTCCACCAAGCGCCGCACCACCAAAAACTCCAGCTGTTCCGGCCTGTCCCATTGCCAATCCCGCGCTTGCTCCAGCACCTGCGCCAACCAGATTCTCGGGTCTTGAAACTCAACCAGTGCGCTCAACGCCTCGCTGTACTCGGCCAGCAGGTAACGCAGGATATTGGCTTGCAGAATCACTCCCGCCTGGGGATTCGGCGCCTCCAGCCACGGCGCAGGATCGGGTACCGGATACGCCCCCGGAGCCGGGTTATCGACACAACTCCAACGCTCACCCTGCCAGTAACACACGCCGATCAGCGGCCCGAGAAAAACAGGCCAGTCCCGAGCAGGCAGGTGAACCAAGGCCCGCGCCAAGGTGCGGTTATCGTGGAAGCGGTACAGCGCCTGACTGCCCGCCGTTCCCACCACTAACCTGTCGCGCCAGTGCCGGGTAACACCCGATAAATCATCACCAGGCAGGCTGCCCAACCAGCCCCAATTACGCTGGGGGTTTTGCAGCAAACCCACCAACGCGGGCTCGCTGACATGGTCGAGCAACAGGAGCATCGGCCCATCCGCTGCCATTTCCGATGCGACGGTTTCACCATAGAGGCAGCGATACTCAGCGACCGTACGTGTCGCCAGCAGTACCCCACGCGCATCGCTTTCACCCTGTAGAACCAGGCACAGCCGGCGCCCTGCCTGCTGCTGTTCAGCCATCCACTGGCCAGGCGCGATCTCCATCAAGCCGCCCTCCCCGTGGATTCGCACAGGCCTTCACGGCAGCGCTCGCACACTGGACAGAAGTCCGCATCCAGTCTTCTGGCCAGCTCCATGACTGCGCCTTGGATAACCGAAACCTTGGGCCCATCCGCTGCAAATGCGGACGAAGCAGCCACGTCACCCGGTCCAACTGGGTTGGCTGTGCGAATCACGGCAGGCGCACCGCCCAACGTGATCGGCCGACTGCTGAAAATCCCGCCGGCCTGAATCAGCAAATGCTCACCACCGGCCTTGAAGCTCAACTGCGCGCCGGCATCGATAACCAGGTTGGCGCCCGCCTTCAGATGGACCTGTTGCCCCGCTTCGATCATCAGAGTCTGGCCGACAAGGGTCTGGCTGTTGCCCTGCACGTGCAAGTGATCATCAGCCCCAAGCCGAACCTTGCGGTCGCCGGCGATGCTGCGGTGTTCCTCGCCTCCCAGGGTGGTGGCACTCAAGCCGTGGATGGTTTCCCGACGTTCGCCCACCACCTCCAGCCGACTGTCGTGGCCGACCTGCTGCTCCAGATCGCGTTGGGCGCGCAGGTAGATGAGTTCCTGGCCGCTGCGGTCCTCAAGGTGCAGCTCGTTGGCCCCCGTCCCGCCCGGCGAACTGCGGCTGCGTAGCACACTGCGGGTCTTGTGTTGGGGCAACGGATAGGCAACAGGCTGCAAGGTATTGGGCAGGCAACCATTGATCACTGGCCGGTCTGGATCACCTTCCAGGAACGTCACCAGTACCTCCATGCCCACACGCGGGATCATCACCGCGCCATAGCTGTCACCCGCCCATCCGGACGCCACACGCACCCAGCAGCTGCTCTTGTCGTCGTGCTGGTCCAGGCGGTCCCAATGAAAGCGAATTTTCACCCGGCCGTGAGCGTCGCAATGCACGTCTTCACCCTCGGGCCCGGTGACGGTTGCGGTCTGGCTGCCACTGATACGCGGTTTGACGTGCTTGAGCGGCGGGCGGTAAGCGGCGCGCCAGGGCGTTGCGGTAAATCGATTGCGGTAGCCGTGGAATGCTTCGACATCCACCACCGCCTCCTCCAGCACCTGCGGTTGATAGCCTTCGTGACGCACGCCGGTGATCAGCCACAAGTCATTACAGGTGCGGTCCGGATGGCCGCGCAGTTCCAGGAAATGCCCGCTGCGCAAAGCCGGCTGGTCACTGCGGCCCAAGGCCCGATGGCGGTCGCGTTGATGACGTTCCAGGCCACGCCGGGCCAACTGCAAACCTCGCAGATGCCCCGTGAATCCCGCAGGGTATTGATAGTCTTCAAGTGCCGGGAAAGATCCGGCCTGCTCCTGCAAGCGCAGCGACGGATGTTCGAAGTCGTAGTCACGCCGAACAACCTGAGCACTGCGCGTGGCCAGGCGCACATCGAAACGCTGGATCACCAGCGTTTCGGCAGCCCGGCCTCCGGCCGGGCAGTAGCGTTGCGCCGGCAAACGACGAAACACCGTCTGGTCATCACCCAACACCAGTACATGGGCGTCTGCAGTGTGGCGAAAGTGGTAGTGAATGCCCTCTTCCTCGCACAGCCGCTGGATAAAGTGCAGGTCGGTTTCCGCGTATTGCACACAGAACGTACGCGGTGGGTAAACCACCGGCCCCAGTTCGAAGGTATAGGCATCAGCAAGGATGCCGTGCTGCTCAAGCACTGCCGCGATAATTTGCGGCACGCTGCGCTGCTGGAAAATCCGCTGGTCGCAACGATGGGCCAGGTACGCCACGCGCGGCGCAAGGGTGAGGTGGTAGCGGGTCAGCCGCTGCCCCGGGCCTTCCCGGCCAACGCTGTAGATTTGCCCGTGCAGGCCTTCACCGGGCTCGCCAAAATCCAGATAGGCCGGTTGGTGAAGCAACTTCTCCAGATCCAGGCTGGGGTTTTCACTGACCCACTGCACTTCAATGAAAAAAGGCTGGTCAATCGTTTCGCTGCCTTTAAAAGCCAGCACCTGAAATGCCTGGTTCATTCCTGCAACGACCAGTTTGAAACGTGACGAAACAAGCGTATTGAACATCCGTTGTTACCCGCCATTCATTGTCGAGCTGAAATAACTTCTCCCGTAAACGCAGATAAAGCCACTCAATTCGAAGCCGATAAAAAGTGCCTGAACCCCAGGAATACTAGCGATTTCAGGCGAAATTCGGCCGCTTCAAAATAAAAAAGAAGATTCGTACATTGATATTGGAAGGGTCTTTTTATAAATACAGAAATGCAGTTAAACAGCCGGTACTGACTAACGGGAATACTCTTACACCACCATTCACCAGAGCTGCTGATTTATAGAGAAACAGCTGACAAAGATGATTAAGCCCGCCACTGCCTTTTTCAAACTTCCTGCAGCCGCGCAGTCCCGAACAGGCTAACGCTCAGCAACTCACCCGCCTCTGCTTGCAACCGTACGGGTGCGGTACCGCCCGGCATCACCACCGCTACTTCACCCGCCGTCACCCATCCTACAGACCAGGCGGCGCATGCCACCGCACTGGCGCTGGTCCCGGAGGACGCCGTGGGCCCCTCACCACGCTCAAACACCCGCGCGATCACGCGATTGCCTGAATCCCGGGCGACCCATTGCAGGTTGACCCCGGAAATACAAGGTTGGCCGGCCCCGGCAGGTGGTGCGAAAGCAATCGCCCTCAGCGGATCGAACCAGGCTGGTCGATGCAGCTGGGCGTTGTCCGGCAACGCTGACGCGTCCTGTACCAGCGTCACACAATGCGGGTTGCCCACACGCACAAACTGGCTGTGATTCCACTCGGGGTTGAGCGCAGCCAGTGGCGAAACATGGCTCACCTCAGTTCCCTCAAGCGAGACCGCGCCCACACCAACAGCCCCTACCGCCAAAGGCCCGAATTCGGGACGCCCCAGCGCCAGCCAAAAGCCTTGCACCTGTTCGTACTCCGCCGGCTCAACCCGCGTAACCACCGGCGACAGTGCGTCTGTCTTGTCGTGATGCACCTGCAACTCACAGCCTTGCGCCATCAATCCCTGGTCGGTCAACGACTGGGCGAAGATCGTCAGGCCATTGCCACTGCGTTCGGCCAGGGAACCGTCGGTGTTGACGATCAACAGGTCAAACGGCGGCGCGGCCTGGAACGGCCCCACCAACAAACCGTCACAACGATGCGCCTTGGCCTCGGCCGGGCGCGGCAACTCATCCCAACCGCCCTCGGCGGCAATCGCCGCCAATGCCCAAACACCTCGGGTGCCAGCGGCCAAGTCGGCACGGTCCGGCACGTCGATACCCTTGCTGCGTAACTGCGCCGGGCTTACCACCCCGTAGATATTCCCGCGGGCGTCGTAGAACAGGGTCATTGCGCAGTCCGCATAAAGATTCGTACCACCTCTTCCAGGTGCTTGCGCATCGCCTGTCGCGCACCCTCCACGTCTCGCTGTTCCAGTGCATCGAGGATCTTGCGATGCTCGTCTTCCGAGCGATGGGGCATGTCGTCCGAGGTGTAATGCGCCTGCAACCGCTGGAACATGCTGCCGTAACGATGCCCCAGCAAATGCGCAATCATCAACGCATACGCCGGATTGCCCGAGGCCTGGGCGATGCGAATGTGAAACAGGCGATCGCCCGGATGGGTATGGGAGCCGTCGCGGTTGTCCTGCACATTACGCTCGAAGGCCTCGCGGATCCCCGCCAGCTCTTCGTCGGTGGCATGTTTGGCGGCGAGGGCGGCGGCTTCCGGCTCAATCAGGCGACGGGCCTGGAGCAGGGAAAACGGTGGAATCTCGGCATTGAAGTCGACGTGCAGGTTGAGTTCCGGATCGAACTCTTTCCATTGATCCCGGGTGGCCTGGGCCATCACCGGTTCCTGGCTGACTGTCGGTTGCACGGGTTCGCACACCAGCACACCGTTGCCCACCCGCACGTCTACCAGGCCGATCACCTCCAGGGCAATCATCGCTTCACGCACGGAGGCGCGACTCACGCCCAGCAGTTTGGCGAGTTCACGCTCAGCGGGAAGTCGACTGCCCGGCGGAAATTCTCCGCTGTCGATCAACGCTCGCAACTGGTCGGCAATCTGTCGATAAAGACGTTGGTTATCAATTACTTGAAATGGCATCTAGGCTCAGCTCGATTCATGCACAGCACGGTCAAAGCGATCAACCCGCAAAAAAGCCGCTTGTTGACCGGGATGACCCATGCTAAAAATTGGATCAATGGCCTGACCATTGGATCGTTTCCAGTGTGCTGATCATAGCAAACCCACCAGGGTTCGCTATGCCGCAGATGCAGGTGTTTCACGTCCTCAATGGCCTGACCATTGAGCCAATAACAATAATCAAGGGAGTCTGTCATGGACCTCACCGGTAAACGCGTGCTGATCACCGCCGCCGCCCAGGGCATTGGCCGCGCCAGCGTCGAAGCCTATCTGGCGGAAGGGGCCGAAGTGATTGCAGCCGACATCAATCAACAGGCGCTCGCCGGCTTGCCGGGTGCGCAAACGGTGGTGCTGGATGTCACCGACGCCAGCGCCATCCAACGCCTTGCCGCCGAGATCGGCCCTCTGGACGTGCTGTTCAACTGCGCAGGCGTGGTGCATGCCGGCAATATTCTCGAATGCCCGGAAAGCGACTGGACGTTTGCCCTGGACCTGAACGTCACCGCCATGTACCGCATGATCCGCGCGTTTCTGCCGGGGATGCTGGCGGCGGGCGGCGGCTCGATCATCAACATGTCGTCGGTGGCCTCCAGCCTCAAGGGCGTGCCCAACCGCTTTGCCTATTGCGCCAGCAAGGCGGCCGTCATCGGCCTGACCAAATCCGTCGCGGCCGACTTTGTTACCCAGCGCATCCGCTGCAACGCTATCTGCCCGGGCACCGTGGAGTCGCCTTCGCTGCAGCAACGCATCGTCGAACAAGCCAGTCGTGAAGGCCGCCAGCAGGATGAGGTATACGCCGCATTCACCGCCCGCCAGCCGATGGGACGCCTGGGCACGCCCCAGGAAATTGCCCAGCTGGCGCTGTACCTTGGCTCCGATGCCAGCGCGTTTACCACCGGCACCACCCAGATCATTGACGGCGGCTGGAGCAACTGACCGCCCACTTCCAATAAGAGGATTGCTCATGAAATTGCTGCGCTATGGTGAAAAAGGTCAGGAACGCCCGGCCCTGCTGGACGCTGATGGACGTCTGCGTGACCTGTCCGCCCACATCAGTGATATCGCCGGTGACGCCCTGCTCCCGCAAAATCTCGCTCGCCTGCAAGAACTCGACCCCGCGAGCCTGCCCCTGGTACCGGGCAATCCGCGTTTGGGCGCCTGTGTCGGCCAGGTAGGAAAATTCATCTGCATCGGTCTGAACTACGCCGATCACGCTGCCGAAACCGGCGCCCCCATCCCTGACGAACCGATCATCTTCAACAAGTGGACCAGCGCCATCGTCGGCCCCAACGACACCATCGAAATCCCCCGCCACTCCACCAAGACCGACTGGGAAGTGGAGTTGGGCGTGGTGATCGGCCAGGGTGGCCGCTACATCGAGGAAAGCCAGGCCATGCAGCACGTGGCCGGCTACTGCGTGATCAACGACGTCTCCGAGCGCGAGTTCCAGCTGGAACGCGGCGGCACCTGGGACAAGGGCAAGGGCTGCGACACCTTCGGCCCGCTCGGCCCCTGGCTGGTCAGCCGCGATGAGATCGCCGACCCGCACCAACTGTCGATCTGGCTGGAAGTCGACGGCCACCGCTACCAGAACGGCAACACCCGCACGATGATTTTCCAGATCCCCAAACTGATCAGCTACCTCAGCCAGTTCATGAGCCTGCAACCGGGGGATGTGATTTCCACCGGCACCCCGCCCGGTGTCGGCCTGGGGATCAAGCCCGTGCCGGTCTACCTCAAGCCCGGGCAAAAAATCCGCCTGGGTATCGAAGGCCTCGGCGAACAGAACCAGACCACGGTCGACGCCTGACAAGAGACTAGGAGCCGCTCATGACTACCATTACCGCGATTCGCGTCGAAGATATCCGCTTTCCTACGTCCCAGTCCCTGGACGGTTCCGACGCCATGAACCCGGACCCGGACTACTCGGCCGCCTATGTGATTTTGCAGACCGACAACCCGGCCCTTGAAGGCCATGGCCTGACCTTCACCATCGGCCGTGGCAACGAGATTTGCTGCGCGGCGATCCAGGCCATGCAGCCGCTGCTGGTGGGCTTGACCCTGGAATGGATCGCCGAAGACATGGGCCGCTTCTGGCGGCATGTCACCAGTGACAGCCAGTTGCGCTGGATCGGTCCGGACAAGGGCGCAATCCACCTGGCCACCGGCGCGATCGTCAATGCCGCGTGGGACTTGTGGGCCAAGGCCGAAGGCAAACCCCTGTGGCGCCTGGTCGCCGACATGAGCCCGGAACAGCTGGTGCGCTGCATCGATTTCCGCTACATCACCGACTGCATCACCTCCAGCGAAGCCCTGGCCTTGCTGCGCCAACGCGCCGAAGGCAAGGCTGAACGCCTGGCCGACCTGCAAGCCAACGGCTACCCCTGCTACACCACCTCCGCCGGCTGGCTCGGTTACGGCGACGAAAAGCTGCGCAGGCTGTGCCAGGAAGCGGTAGATGCCGGCTTCAACCACGTCAAGCTCAAGGTCGGCCACGACTTGCAGGATGACCTGCGGCGCGTACGCATCGCCCGCGAAGTATTGGGCCCGGACCGCCAATTGATGATTGACGCCAACCAGGTGTGGGAAGTCGACACCGCCATCGATTGGGTGCGCGAATTGGCGTTTGCCAAGCCGTGGTTCATCGAGGAACCCACCAGCCCCGACGATATCGAAGGCCATCGCAAGATTCGCCTGGGCGTGGCGCCGGTCAAGGTCGCCACCGGCGAGATGTGCCAGAACCGGATCATCTTCAAGCAATTGATCATGCGCGAAGCCATCGACGTGGTGCAGATTGACGCCTGCCGCCTGGGTGGGGTGAACGAGGTGCTGGCAGTGATGCTGATGGCGGCCAAATATGGCCTGCCCGTGTGCCCGCATGCCGGCGGTGTCGGGCTTTGCGAGTACGTGCAGCACCTTTCGATGATCGACTACCTGTGCATTGCCGGCACCCACGAAGGCCGGGTGATCGAGTATGTCGACCATTTGCACGAGCATTTCGAGGAACCTTGCGTGGTGCGCGGTGCGGCCTATCTGCCGCCGAAGGCGCCGGGCTTTTCGATCCAGATGAAAGCCGCGTCCCGGGAGCAATACCGCCACCGGCCGTGAGCTGAACCGCAATTTGAATGGACGGAGCACAATAACAATGTCGTCCCCATCACCTTTGAGGCTCGATGCGCACCAGCATTTCTGGCGCTACCGGGCCGCTGATTATCCGTGGATCGGTACGGCTGAGGCTGACCTGCGGCGGGACTTTCTCCCACAGGACTTGCGGCCGTTGCTCGACGCTGCCGACCTGGATGGCTGCATTGCCGTGCAAGCCCGCGCCGGTGAGCAGGAAACCGACGCGCTGCTGGAAATGGCGCGGCAGCACCCATGGATACTCGGCGTCGTCGGCTGGGTCGACCTGTGCGACCCACGCCTGGAACAGCACCTGGAACAGTGGCGCGACGCACCGGGACTCAAGGGCTTTCGGCATCAGATTCAGGATGAGCCTACGCCTGCCAGCTTTATGGCTGACGCGAAGTTCTCCCGTGGCCTGCAACACCTGCAGCAACAAGGCTACGTCTACGAAGTGCTGATCCGCTGCGCCGACCTCGACGCCGCGACAGCCCTGTGCCAGCGCCACGACCGGCATCATCTGGTGCTGGATCACCTGGGCAAGCCGGACATCGCCAACGGCCCCGTCGGTTGGGCCGAACACCTGGCGCCACTGGCCGCCCTGCCCCACGTCAGTTGCAAGCTGTCGGGCCTGCTCACCGAAGCCGGGCCCGAGCAACGCAACGCCCGAGCCCTGCGCCCCTACATCGAACTGGCGCTGGAATTGTTCGGCGCCGAGCGCCTGATGTTCGGTTCGGACTGGCCGGTGTGCCTGCTGGCCGGGGAATACCAGGGCACCTGCCAATTGCTGCAACAGACCCTCGGCCCACTGTCGCCCGATGAACAGCAGGCCATCTGGGGCGGCACGGCCCAGCGGGTCTATCACCTTGAAGGAAATTGCCCATGAATCTGCATTTGCAGGACCGCGTGATCATCGTCACCGGCGGCGGCTCGGGGATTGGCGCCGCCATTTCCCTGGGATTGATTGCCGAAGGCGCAATCCCGGTAATTTTCGGCCATCAACCGTTGTCGCCGGCCTTCGCGGCCGAGCTTGAGCAGCACGGTCAAAGCCACTTCATCCGTGTCGAGTTGCGCGATGAGGACGCCTGCCGCGCAGCCGTCAACGAAGTGTTGCGACGTTTCGGACGCATCGACGGCCTGGTGAACAACGCCGGGGTCAACGACGGCGTGGGCCTGGATGCGGGCCGTGCAGCGTTCGTCGAATCCCTGGAAAAGAACCTGATTCATTACTACTTGATGACCCACTTGTGCCTCGATGCCCTCAAGGCCAGCCGCGGGGCAATCGTGAATATCAGCTCCAAGACGGCCCTCACCGGCCAGGGCGGTACCAGCGGTTATACCGCCGCAAAAGGTGCGCAGCTGTCACTGACCCGGGAATGGGCCGCCTCCTTGCTGGAGTTCGGCATCCGGGTCAATGCCGTGGTGCCCGCCGAGGTGCTGACGCCGCTGTATCAACGCTGGATCGACGGCTTCGACAACCCCGAGGCCAAGCTCGCCGCCATCGTCGAAAAAATCCCCTTGGGCAAACGGATGACCACTCCCGAGGAAATTGCCGACAGCGTGCTGTTCCTGCTCTCACCCCGCGCCTCCCACACCACCGGACAGTGGCTGGTGGTGGATGGAGGCTACACCCACCTCGACCGGGCGCTGACATGAGCGGCCAACGTTACTGCCTGGCCCTGGACCTGATCGACGATGCGGCATTGATCGCCGAGTACCAGCAGTTGCATCGACGCATCTGGCCTGCCGTGGCAGAGCATCTGCGCAGCCAGCAAATCCTGGAAATGCAGATCTGGCGCCTGGGCACGCGGCTGTTCATGGTCATGGACACTGCGGCCGGGTTCAGCTTCGAAGGGCTGGACCACGCTGCACGCGCCAACCCCGACGTGCAAGCCTGGGAAACCCTGATGTGGCGCTACCAGGCCCCCACGCCGTGGACTGACCCCGGCGGCAAATGGCAGGCCCTGGAGCAGATTTTCTGCCTCACCGACCAACCCTGATAACCGCTGCATCGCACGCCTTGATCCCATAAAAACAACAGGAGAAGCGTCATGTTAAGCAAAGACACACACCTGCCAGGCACCCGTGCCGTGCCGACCTATCGCTGGGCGCTGATGCTGGTGACCAGTCTGTTTTTCCTCTGGGGCTTGTCCTACGGTTTGCTCGACGTACTGAACAAGCACTTCCAGGAAGTCCTGCACGTCAGCAAGGCCCAGTCCGGGCTGTTGCAAAGCGCCTATTTCGGCGCGTACTTCCTGATTGCCCTGCCGGCCGGGTTGTTGATGGACCGCCACGGCTACAAGGCCGGGATCCTGCTGGGCCTGTGCCTGTATGCGGCGGGCGCGCTGCTGTTCATGCCGGCGGCTGCGGCGGCGAGCTTTCCGTTTTTCCTGTTCGCGCTGTTTGTCATCGCCGCCGGCCTGGGCTGCCTGGAGACCGCTGCCAACCCCTATGCCACCGTGCTGGGCGAACCCCAGGGCGCCGAGCGGCGGTTGAACCTGGCGCAATCATTCAATGGCCTTGGCCAGTTCTTCGGCCCGCTGATTGGCGGCGCGATGTTCTTCAGCGCCGGCAGCACACCGGCCTCGGACATGAGTTCGTTGCAGACCACCTACGTGGTGATCGCGGTTCTGGTACTGCTGGTGGCGCTGCTGATCGCCCGCACGCCGCTGCCGGATTTGCGCGCCCAGGAACAGGCACTGCAACCGACGGCCGGCAAGGGTCTGTGGCAGCACCAGGAGTTCGTCGGTGGGGTGATCACGCAGTTTTTCTATGTGGCGGCCCAGGTCGGAGTCGGCGCATTTTTCATCAACTACGTCACCGAGCATTGGGCACAGATGGGCAATCAGCAAGCCGCCTATCTGCTGTCGATCGCAATGCTGGCCTTCATGTTCGGGCGCTTTTTCAGTACCTGGCTGATGGGCCGGGTCAGCGCGCAGAAGCTGCTGCTGATTTATGCGCTGATCAATATCGCGTTGTGCGGCCTGGTGGTGATCGGCCTGGAAGGTATCTCGGTGATCGCGCTGATCGCAGTGTTCTTCTTCATGTCGATCATGTTCCCGACGCTGTTCGCCATGGGCGTGAAGAACCTCGGGCCGCACACCAAGCGCGGCAGTTCGTTCATGATCATGGCGATCGTCGGCGGCGCCCTGATGCCCTACTTGATGGGCAAGGTGGCGGACAACAGCACAGTGGCGCTGGCTTACCTGTTGCCTATGGGGTGTTTCGTGATTGTGGCGGTGTATGCCCGTAGTCGCTTGCGCCATCCGTGAAGTACCGCCCCGGCGTCGTCCCGAACGTACGCCGGAACATCGCAATAAAGGCACTGACGTTTTCATAACCCAGGTCCAGCGCAACCCGGGTCACGGGTGCATGCGCCGCCAGCAACTCCAGGGCGCGCAACAATCGCGCGCGCTGGCGCCACTGGCTGAAGGTGAACCCGGTCTCGGCAACAAACCGCCGGGCCAGGGTACGCGGCGAGACACCGGCCCACTGCGCCCAGTGTTCCAGCAAGCGGTTGTCGTCGGGACTGTCGGCCAGCGCCTGGGCGATGCGCAACAGGCGCGGATCCCGGGGCAGCGGTAAGCCGAATGGCTCCTGGGGCAACCCGGCGATTTCATCAAGGATCACCTGGGCGATCCGTGACTGTGGCGGCTCGAGCAGCGCCTGGCTCCAGGTTGCCGCGCGCCTGACGGCTTCCAGCAACAAGGCCGACGTGGCGATAACGCACGTCTGTCGGGGCAGCCCTGCGCATGCCTGGGGTTCGACATACACACTCCAGCCATCAAACGGCCCGTGGGAACGCAAGGCGTGGGAACAATCGGGGGCAATCCACACCGCGTGGGTGGCCGGTACTACCCAATGCTGGTGCGCCGCCTGCACCGACAACAACCCACGCTGGGCTCCGAGCAATTGCCCGCGGGCATGCTGATGAAGGGCCGTGGTGCGTGCTACCGGACTGCTGCGCAACGTCGCCACCAGCAAGGGACCGCCGGTCGCATTGGCGAGCTGGGCTGAAACGAGTGTTGACGGCATATGGCAGCTTTACCGTATTGAATGACCTGGATAAGGCAGTGTAGCCATTTGCGCACGCCCAGACTGCGGATTCATTCATTGAGGGCTCCGCCATGCGTGCAGAAGACGTGCTTCCCGACCATCTCGACCAAGGCCAATTCAATGGCGTGACCGTGCGCAAGGGCACGGTGGGTGCATTCCTCGCCAACGCCAGAACCTGGTGCGATCCGGCCACCCCGGACGAACAGCGCTTGCTGGCCGAACAGGACATTCTGCAAGCCCTCCCCGCACTGCAGGCCCTGGGCGTGTTTGAAGTGTTGCAGGTGCGGGATGCCAAACTGGCGCGGCTGCTGAAGTGAGAGGATCGGCCTGGAAGGTGGTAATCCGTCGCTGAAAGCCCCGGGGTTCACCAGTTCTCGCGGGGATTACGCACCTTCCAGGCCACCTCGCACTTCAAGTGGTTACTTGTCCTACGAACTGATAGTGGTTGGAAAAGCCCGTAGCGTTCCACGATCCTGGAAAAAATGTTTGGCCCTGTGTTCAGGCATGCCAAGGGAACCCGGCTCGCTCGATACGGCCTGATGTGCAAGGATGTT
Source organism: Pseudomonas sp. F8002 (assembly GCF_013385495.1). NCBI lineage: Bacteria > Pseudomonadati > Pseudomonadota > Gammaproteobacteria > Pseudomonadales > Pseudomonadaceae > Pseudomonas > Pseudomonas sp. F8002. The sequence continues at coordinate 95,330 of NZ_JACAPW010000043.1, forward strand.
GCGCTGCACATCGTTCGTTGAACGCAAAACCAAGGATTTTTCATGACCGCCATCAGCACCCCAGCGCCCGTGGTACCCGGGCGGCTGGAACAAATGTCGACCCGCATCGCGTTTTTTATCGCCGGCTTCGGCATCGCCGCCTGGGCACCCCTGGTGCCTTATGCCAAGGCCCGCGCCCAACTCAATGAGGGCACCCTCGGCCTTTTGCTGTTGTGCCTGGGGGTGGGCTCGATGATCGCGATGCCGGTCGCCGGGGCCCTGGCGTCGCGCTACGGTATCCGGCGAGTGGCCACCGGCGGCACCCTCCTGATCTGCCTGGGCCTGCCGATGCTGGCCACCGTCACCTCGATTCCGTTGCTGATGGCCGCGCTGTTTGTGTTTGGTGCCGGCCTGGGCACGGTGGACTCCACGGTCAACCTGCAAGCGGTGATGGTCGAGCGGGCCAGCGGCAAGACCATGATGTCGGGCTTCCACGGGCTGTTCAGCCTGGGCGGGATCGTCGGGGCGGCAGGTGTCAGCGGGCTGCTGGGGTTGGGCTGGTCGCCGTTGCAGGCCACCCTCGCGGTGATCGTCGTCATCGTAGTGGCCTTGCTCAAGGCCGGGCCACACCTGCTGCCTTACGGCAGTGAAAGCTCCGGGCCGGCCTTTGCCGTGCCCCACGGCGTGGTGCTGTTTATCGGCTGCCTGTGCTGCATCGTGTTTCTTGCCGAAGGCGCCGTGCTGGACTGGAGCGCGGTGTTCCTGAGCGCCGAGCGCGGCCTTGACGAGGCCTATGCGGGCCTTGGCTACGCAGCCTTTGCCTTGACCATGACCGTCGGGCGCCTTACCGGCGACAGGATAGTTCGCCGCCTGGGCGCAACCCGGGTGATTGTATTCGGCGGCGCGCTCGCCGCCGGCGGCATGCTGTTGGCGACGCTATTCCCTGCGTGGGAAACCGCCCTGCTGGGGTATGCATTGGTCGGTGCCGGGTGTTCGAACATCGTACCGGTGCTGTACACCGCCGTCGGCAAGCAGACCGTCATGCCGGAACACATTGCCGTGCCCGCCATCACCACCCTGGGCTACACCGGCATTCTCGCCGGCCCTGCGGTGATCGGCTTCATCGCCCATGGCAGCAGCTTGAGCACTGCCTTTGTGCTGATTGCCGTACTGCTGATCGGTGTGGCGATCAGCGGGAAAATACTGCGGGTCTGACCACCCAGCTCCATCACGCCTCGTACATTGAGGCGCTAACCCGGTGTCATTTGGCTTTCTGGAGTTCCAGCCAGCGATCAAGGGTTTTGTTGCTGAGCCAGCCCGCCTGGTGATGGCTGCCGAAAATTCGCCGACCGCTGTCGGCGGTGTTTTCCAGCGACCGCAACAAGCCCGGCCGGTCCACAAGGTTTTTCGCCATGTACACCTGCTGTTCGTCGTATTTCTTCTTCGGTAGCCCCGTGGCCGGGTCCAGTACAACTTGGCCATGGCTGTCGAGCTCATCCGGGTCTTTGCTCATCAGCGCCAGCACCTCGATATTGACGTAGCAGATCTGCTCGAAAAACCCCATGCGGTCCCGCGACCGGTCCCGTAACTCGATGAACATTTCCTTGAACAGGCGGACGAGATCGGCATTGTTTTTTGTGTGGAAAGGGTCCGGGCTGAAGGCACTGGGATCGCTGTTGCCGAACACGACGTTCTCGGCCTGTGCCAGGCTTTCGCGGGTGATGTAGCCGTCCTGGTCGAGGATCGCATCGATCAGGCGCGGACGCTGGATGATCGCCTTGGCGAGCAGGATAGCGCTGTCGGCCTCCCGGCTGGCACCGAGCTTTTTACTGGCGATCCGTTGCAGTGAAGACAGCTTCAGTCCGTCAGTTCTCATGGAGTTTTTTCAGCATGGAAAATTGGGCGTTCGCCGCGCTCACCAAATCGCTGTCCGGCAAACGAATGTAGGGATTGGGTCCGCGGAGGCGGCTGGCCACTTCGTTCTGAAGCCCCAGGTGTTGCAGCAGACTCCTGCAGTGACTCTCTCCCCGCAAAGGAGGCCGATAGCCTGATGAGCGGACAGGCGCCCCGCCGGATTGATGGCTGTGCTTTTGGACAGCCTCACCGGGTTCACTTGAAGCGGCGCGAATTGCCCGCGTACCCTCGTCCAGTGTCGGGGCAATACGGGGTGTAGCACCGAGCTGCTGGCAGACGGACCCGCCGTTGATTGTCATGATTCATCTCCACCATTTTCCGGTTCCACATTGACCTGGTCATCATCGGCGGCAACCGCCATATCGCTCATATGAAAACAGGCCAAAGGTGTGTGGTGTGCCAATGGCAATGGTTCCGCGGTAGTGAAGCGTTCCAATGACTACATGTAAAAACCGAAAATCAGTCGGCTTTTCGAGCCCCTGGCGAGGTCGGTTTCGTCTCCTGCCATAGGCCTTTGATCGCTGCGACCATGGCGCCCATCACCGCGCGAAACGGGCGTATCCCAGGCGCGTGGGAGGCAGGCAACTGAGCGTGCGGCAACATACCTTTGATGAAGTCGTCAGCCGCCGGCGCCTGGAACGTGTGCTGCCCGGTGAAGTTCTTCACTCGCCGGGCTTCGGCGCCCTCTTCGCACTGTTTGCCCGGTGCGGCAACGGGGAGCGGTTGCAGGGTATCGCTGCCCGTCGGCGCAAGGCAGGCTGGCTGATAGCCAGGATTGTGCGATCCACACGAAGGTGTAGCCATGTCTGAGCCCTGGCTGAGAGTTTGAAAGCAGCGGATTGATCAAGACAGGTCATCACGCCGCGAAAGGGTCGCGGCGTGATCGGGGTAAAACAGCCTCAGCGAGACAGCCAGCGCAGGGCGTCCTTGCCGATCTTGCCGTCATAGCGGCGATCAAGGGCGTCCATCAGCGTCAACAGGCTTGAGCGCTGAGTGACTTCCCTGGCCAACTCGATGATCTCGTCCCGCTTCGGGTTCCCCGTCAATTGCGATTCGGCCAAGCTTTTCAAATCTTTGATACTGATGGAGCTTTTCCAGAAACCGCCTTTCAGGGCATTGAATTTCTCCAGCATCTGTTCGGCGAGCTGTTTGTCGGTCTTGTACTTGAGGTTGTTACCGGAATCGAGCACGGCGTCGAGGTCCTTGCGGGAGATTCGGCCATCCAGATCACCGGTTCCACCGGCTCGATCAAAGGCTTGTATTACTTCCGGGCGTCGCAGCAGTTCCTGGGCCAGCAGAATGTTCTGATCACGGGCCTCGTTGCCGGTCAACCTTCTGCCCGCCATATCCTCCAGGCTTTGCTTCGTGACGTAGGACTTGCCCGGCGCCTTGAACGCATCGAAATTGTTTTTGAGCAAATCCCCCAGTTGATCGTTGGTGCGACTCGAATATTGTGGGTCCGGGCGACCGTATCCCGGGTCAGGCTTGCCGGGGGTCGGACGGCAGTGTCCGGGAAGAGGCCTGAGTGGAATGGCAGGGTCAGGACGACCATAACCGGGCTGAGGCCTGAACTGATTGAACAGCTTATGCAGAAAGTCCTGAAGCTGTCCGATCAGCCCGCCCAGGAACGAGTTTGGATAGGACGCCGGGAATGCGTGGTTGGCGGCGCCACGGGTATCCATCGGGCTCTGGGTCGTCGGCCCATTCGAATACACCGGGCCGACTCCATTCTGTGGCACGTTGAAGCTGATGTGGATCGACCCCTGCCCGGAACGTGAGCGTGACTGCGTCAATGTGGCAGCATCAGTATTCCGCTGCGCGGCGTTATCAGAGGGGTTGGCAACAGTTGAGTTGGATAAGGTTACCGACATAGGCATCTCCAGTTCGGCGTATTGACACGATTCACTCCCGGCTCAAAGACACCTCGGCGATACAAGGTATCCCATGGAAAGTGGGCACCTCCTTGTGTGGTAGACCTGTCGGATTCAGTTCCTGCGGGCGCAGAAAATCGTTAGAAAAAGAGTAGGAAGAAGGGCTATGGCGAGGGGGCTTGCGCCCCCTCGTCACTGTCGATACCTGGAGTCAGACCACATCAGGCACGCATCAGAAGCCGACGCTGGCCTGCACGAAGAACGTGCGCGGTTCACCCAGGTAGATCCCGGAGTTGTTGTCGCTGGAGCGGGTGTAATGTTCCTGGTTGAACACGTTTTTTACCCCGACGCCCAGCTTCAGGTTCGACAGTTGCGCACCGAAGTCATAACCGCTGCGCACGTTGACCGAGACGTAGCCGGGAATATCCCCGTACTGGCCATCAGCAGTCGGCTGGGTGATGTAGGTGGTACCGGTGCCCGGCGCACGCTGGCCGGACTGGGCATAGACGTCCAGGTTGTGGGTCCAGTGGTTGATGTCGTAACGCAGCCCCAGGGTGGCCACTTCACGGGAGTACAGCGGCAAGTCGCGGCCCTTGAAGGCAACGTCGCCTTCGGAGGTAGCCCTGGTGTAGGTGAAGCCGGCGTTGGCGGTCAGGCCGTCCAGGCGCGGGTCGAGGTTCGACAGGTCGTAATGGGCCGACGCTTCGATGCCCTCGTGCTTGGTAGCGCCGAGGTTGGTCCAGCCCACATCGTTGCTGACGTATTGCAACTCGTCCGAGAAGTCGATGTAGAACAACGTCACTTCGCCGCCCCAGACGTTGTCGTTGTAGCGGGTACCGATTTCGTAGGTCTTGGCTTTTTCCGGGTTCAGGCCGTTCGCGGTCTGGTCGCCGTTACCGCCCTGGCCCAGCTGGAAGTATTGCAGGCTGCCGAAGGAGGTTTCGTAGTTGGCAAACAGCTTCCAGGCATCGGAGACGTGGTACATCACGCTCAGGGCCGGCAGCGGTTCGTTGTTGTGGATCTCGCGACGTTTCTCCTGAACCGTGGCGCCATTGAGGCCTACCACCGGACGGTCGTGCCATTCGGTGCGGATCTGCTCAAAGCGAATGCCCGGGGTGACGGTCCATTTGCCGATATCAATCTTGTTATCGATATAGAACGAGTTGGCCTCGGTGCCACCGGTACGGTCCTGGTACACGTGGCCGTCACTCTGGCCCACGGGCGTCGGCACGTTGTTGACCAGCGCCAGGCTGGTGGCCTGCTCGTGCATGCCTTCCTTGAGGTAGCGATAACCGACGCTGACTTCCTGGGTGCTCGGCCCCAGGTCAAATACATGGGACACACGCGGCTCGATGCCGAAGGTGTAGTAGGTGCGCGGGTAGGAACCCAGGGTCTTCAGGTCGCGGTTGGCGATGTTGCTGCCGCGGAAACTGTCGGAGTAGTAGGTCAGCACTTCAGCCTGGGTGCGGTCGTCGATCTGCCGGATGTACTTGAAGGACATATCCTTGCGCCGGCCATTGAAGTTGTCCCAGTCACGTACCGATTGATACGGGTTGGCGTCGTACTGCTTCTGGGTCAGGCCGCCGGGCATGTCGGCGCTGGCGTCGTAGTAGTGGAAATTCAGCGAGAAATCGTCTTGATCGGTCGGCGCCCAGTGGGTCTTGAAGATCACGTCGTCGATGTCGTTGGAGTTGTTGCGGTCGCGGTAACCATCGCCCTTGGTCCCGGAATACAGCAACGCAGCGCCGATACCGTTGTCGGCGGTGCCGCCGATGAAGGCGTTTTCAATATGCTTCCAGCCGCCGTGGGCTGCCGTTTCCAGGGTGGTGCCGACTTCGCCGGAGAATTTTTCCGGGATGGCCCGGGTGACGAAGTTGATCACGCCGCCGACGTTCTGTGGTCCATAACGTACGGAGCCTGCGCCACGCACCACGTCGATGCTGTCGAGGTTGCCGGAGGAAATCGGCGCCATCGATAACTGCGGCTGGCCGTAAGGTGCAAACGCTGCCGGTACGCCGTCGATCAAAACCGTGGAGCGTGGCGACAGACGCGAGGTCAGGCCGCGTACCCCGACGTTGAGGGAAATATCACTGCCACCGGTGCCGTTGGCCTCCTGTACCTGCACCCCGGGAATGCGCCGCAGCACGTCACCGACGTTCATCGCGCCCTGCTCCACCATGGCTTCACGGCGCACCACGGTGCGCGCCCCCGGGTGGTTCTGCACCACTTCGGCATTCGCGTCGCCGAGCCAATCGCCGACCACCTTGATGTCGGTGGCACCCAACTCCAGCGGCGAACCGGCTTCGCCGGTGCCCTTGCCCAGCGGGCGCAGGGTCACGGAGCCCGCATCGATCTGGTAATCCAGGCCGCTGCCCTGCAGCAACTGGCGCAGCGCTTGTTCGGGCGACAGGTTGCCGTCGACGGCCGGGGCTTGTTTGCCGGCCACCATGTCGGGGCTGAAGAACACTTGCAGCGACGTCTGCTGACCCAATTGGCTCAAGGCCGAACCCAGGGACTGGGCCTGGATATGAATGCCATCGTCAGCATAGGCCGCCGGCAGTGCGGCGCTGACGGCCAGCGCCAGGGCGAGGGGTGCCCAGCGGGATGATTTATTGTTTTTCATGGCGAGTTTTTTCACGTCGAACGTAGTCCTGTGATCGCAAGAGAGTGCGGCTGTTAATGCAAACCAGTTGCAGTTGCACAAGAAGACGAAGAACTCGAAAAAAACCTGAATCTATCGCGAAATTATTTCCTGGCTACCGTCCGGCAAGGTGCGCAAGGCCACCGGAAGAATGTGCGGCAAGGCCTTGAGCAAGGCGTCGGTGTCGGTGGATTTGAACACGCTGGTCAAGCGCAGGTTGCTCACCGCGGGCGCGCTGACCCGCAAAGGTTGCTCGCGGTAACGTGAGACCTCCCGAGCCACTTCGCCGAGAGTGGCGTTGTTGAACACCAGTTTGCCGGTGCGCCAGGCCGTGAGCTCTTCAGGGTTGACGGCGTAGGCAGCCGCCACCTGGCCCCGGGTATCCACATGGGTGCCCCGACCGGCCGTGAGCATCACGATGTCATCGGATGAGCGCCCTTGCACTTTGACCGTACCGGCCTCGACCACCACGCGGGTCTGGTCGTCATCGCGGCGCACGTCGAAACGCGTACCGGTGACCGTCACCTGCCCTGCCCCGGCGTCCACCACGAAGGGCCGGCTGGTGTCGTGCTCGACGCTGAACATGGCCTCGCCCTGCTTGAGCTCGATGCCGCGCTGGCCTTTTACATAGTGCACGGCCACCACGCTGCGGCTGTTCAAGTCCATCAGCGAGCCGTCGGGCAATGCCACCTGCCGGTGCTCCCCCAATGCAGTGCGGAACTCGGCGTTATACGTCGCCGGATGATCCAGGCCACTGAACAACCCCAGGCCCAGGGCCACCGCCAGCACACTTGCAGCCACTGCATAACGCAGCACGGGCCGGCGCTTCGCACGCTGCTGCGGGGCGTCGCACAACGCCTGCAAGCGCGCCTTGGGCACCAGGTCGGTGGCACTCCACAAACCTTGCAGCACATCAAATTCGTACTGGTGCTCGGCATGCTCTGCACGCCAGGCATCAAAACGCTCGCGTTCTTCTGCGCTCAATGGGCTGTCCTGCACACGCACAAACCATTGCGCCGCCTCGTCGCGGGCCGTCGCACTGCCGCAGGCACACTCACGGGTATCCATCATGGAAGATCCTGTTTCAAAGCGGGCATTGGTCATGGTGCCATCGCATCCAGGCGGTCACGTAGATGCCGCAGGGTGCGGATCATATACTTTTCCACCATGTTTTTAGACAGGCCCAGGCGTTCGGCGATTTCCTGCTGGGTCAGGCCCTCGATTTTCTGCCAGATAAAAATCTTGCGGCAATTGAGCGGCAGCTCGGCCAGGGCTCGCTCGATGGAATCCGCCAGCTGGATCGCGTGCATGAAATGCTCCGGGTCGCCACTGTGGGGCGAACTCTGATCAAAGGCTTCCAGGGCCATCGCCTCCCGCCGGTCCTCGCGGCGATAGGCGTCAACGGCGATATTGCGCGCCGTTTGATGCAGATAGGCGCGAGGTTGCTCAACCTTGGTGGCGCTGGACTCAAGCACCCGCACAAAAGTGTCGTGGGCCAGGTCCTCGGCCTGCTGACGGTTTCTCAGGCGGCGCGTCCAGGTCCCGATCAACTCTTCGTAGTGCTCGAAAAAGCCTGTTCTGCGGGGCGGCTGAGGAGTCATCAAGGAAGCACTGGGGAGGCGGGGTGTGAATAGTAATGCTTCCTATTAAGTGGAGCAATGCTACCCGTCAGCTATCAATCACCCGCTGCAAATGAATCGCCAATTCCGTGGCAAACCGCCGTTCCGGCGTTTCCACATCAATCCCGAACAACTCCTGGATCCGCGCCAGCCGGTAGCGCAGCGTCGTCACATGCACTCCCATCGCGTCCGCGCATGCCTGGCTGCGGCAGCTCTCCCGCAGATACGCCGTCAGGGTTTCCAGGTACGGCGTCTGGTGCTTGCGGTCATGGGCGAGCATGGCGCCAACGCTGTCGTTGACGAAGGTGCGGATGTCTTCTCCGCCCACGGCCGCGACGAAGATCGGGATCGGCCCGAAATCCTGATCGGAGATCGGCCCGCTGCGGCCGAACGAGCGGGCAATCTCGATCAGCCGCCGGCAGCGCTCCCACGCGGCAGGATAATCCGCCAGCGCCCGGCACACCCCGCTGGCCAGCAGGATCGGCTCGGCACCCAGGTAGTGCGCCAGGTCATCGGTAATCTGCCGTTTAATTTTGCTCAAGCGCTCGCCTTCCGCCGGCACCAGGCACACCAAACCGTTGTCGACAATGATCACCGTGGCCTGCATCCCTGCACGCTGCAGGATGCGCGCGACGTTGTGGTGCAGGTTCTTCGCCTCCCGGGCCTTGGCGCCGTAGTCGACGATGATCATCTGCTGCGCGGTGCTGAAGCTGATGCCCAGCCGCTGGGCGCGCTGCTGGATGTCATCGGCATCGCGCCAGCGGCCCTCGAGCACTTCGAGCAACAGCTCGGTCTGGGTGCGGGTTTCAAAACGAAAGCGGATAAAACTGCGCATCATCTGCACGCTCAAGGCGAACTTGGCGCTTTCCAGCATCAGCAGGTCCAGCTCGTTGACCGGCGCCGCCACCGGGAACAGCACCAGCGCGCCCACCAGTTCGTGGTCGACCATCAACGGTTCGATCTGCGCCCGCAGGGTGAACTGGCGCTGGCCATCGTCGAGGAACAGGTTGACCGTACTGCGCAGGGCGCTGCGCAAACTTTCCTGGGCGGCCTTGGTGATCTGCACGCTGAGCACCCCGGCGACTGCGGCCTGCCAGGCATTGTCGTCAAACAATGCGGGATCCGGCGAACGCCCCGCCACCACCTGGTTGGCGGTGAAGTCCACGGCGATCACCGGGTTGGGCAACTGGTCGCCGACCATCAGCGACAACGATGTCACCGAACCGCCGCCCAATACGTGTTCAAGCATCGTGGTATGCACATGCAACGCCTGCTGCAGGCGCTCGGCGGCGCGGCGTTCGGCTTCCAGCTGGCGCTGGCGCTCCACGGCAATGGCGCCCAGGTGGATGATCATGCCGAGGAACACCCGGTCTTCTTCCGAAACGTCCATCAGCGTGCGGGAAATCACACTGAGCACCATGGGCCGGCCGTCGAAGTCGGTGCAGTTCATCGGCATCACCATCACCGTGCGGTAATCGCGCTCCAGGGATTCGCGGCGGTAGCCGGGATACTCGCATTCGCGCACGTCGCGGATGAACACCGCCTCGTTGCGTTGCAGGGCGGTCATCACCGGGCTGGAAGACAGCTCCCAGCAATCCACCAGCGGGCGCTGCACCAGGGTCGGGTCATGGCGGGCGATCACGTGGCCGAAGCCGGCGTTCATGTCGATGGCCATGATCGAACTCATGGTCCAGTGGGTGTGGCGGCAACTGGCGTACACCAACTGGTGCAGCATCGACTGCAGGTCACCGCCGGAGTTGATCTGACTGGCCACATCGCGCAACGACAGTATCTGCATTTCTCGATTCAAGGCGCTCACCCGAACATGGAGGTCACGGCAGCCACGTTGCCTGCCAGGCCCGCCTGATATTTGCTCCGGTTCAGAGCAATGTCCAGTGGATTTGCACTGCGTAACCACGGAAGACGCTGCTGCCCAACGCTCCTAGCCTAAGGCCACAACCAACAGCCAAAAGGGCGACGAGTGATCATGAATCTGGAAAATCTGGGCGTCAGGAAGTACTGCACCTTTATCGAAGAAACCTTTATCGAAGGCGGCAAGGACGCCAGCAAACCGATCACCCTGATCGTGGTGGCAGCCGTGTTGAAAAACCCTTGGGCCGGCCAGGGCTTCGTCGAAAACCTGCGTCCGGAAATCCTGCGCCTGGCCCCCGGCCTGGGCCATGAGATGACCCGTCGCCTGATCGCCCTGATGCCCGGGGGCAAGGTCGAAGCCTTCGGCAAGGCGGCGGCGGTCGGGGTCAACGGCGAAATCGAACACGCCTCGGGCCTGATCCACACCCTGCGCTTCGGCAACCTGTTCCGCGAAGCCGTGGAAGGCACCGCCTACTTGAGCTTCACCAACACCCGCAATGCACCGGGCGCCCTGCTTTCGCTGCCGATGGTGCACAAAAGCGAAACCGGCAAGCGCTCGCACTTTCTCACCGCCAACTTCCAGGTCGCCGATGCCCCGGGCCCCGACGAAGTGCTGATCGCCATCGGCGCCAGCGACGGCTCCCGTGCCCACCCACGGATTGCCGACCGCTACCAGGACATGGCCGAGATGGAAGCGGAACAACCCAAGGACTGACGTCTGGCTGAAGAACGACGCTCAATTGTGGCGAGGGAGCTTGCTCCCGCTGGGTCGCGGAGCGGCCCCATGAGCCCCGCCATGGTCCGCCTGAAAGCACCCGGTTGCCGTTGTGGGGCTGCTTCGCAGCCCTGCGGGAGCAAGCTCCCTCGCCAAAGCGTTGATGTTTGCCACAGAAATGCCGGAGCACTGCGAAACGAAGCAAAACTTTCGTCTTCGCTACCATTTTTCGACGCAAGCCCACGGTTTCCCTTGCTCGTAGGCTTGCTTCACACCACAAGAACAAAGGAGTACCCCGATGCCGAGCACCGCGATCAGCGCCAACGTTGCAGCCGTCGATCCGGGCGCCTTGCGCCAGGCCTTCGGCACCTTCGTCACCGGCGTCACCGTCATCACCACCCATGACACCGATGGCAACCCGCGCGGCATGACCGCCAATTCGTTTACCTCGGTGTCCCTCGACCCGCCGCTGCTGCTGGTGTGCGTGGGCAAGTCGGCCGCCAGCTACACCGCGTTTGCCAGCACCGAACAGTTTGCCGTGAACCTGTTGCACGAAGGCCAGGTGGACGTCTCCGGGACCTTCGCCTCCAAGTCGCCAGACAAATTCCACACCGTCAACCACGACACCGTGCACACCGGCGCACCGATCCTCACCGACAGCCTGACCTGGTTCGACTGCAGCGTGCACCAGCGCATCGAAGCCGGCGACCACCTGGTGCTGATCGGCCAGGTCCGCGCCTTCGGCACCAGCCCCAAGCTGCCGCTGTGCTTCTGCCGGGGCCGCTACGCGAACATCCAGGACCCGCTGCCGGCCAGTTGGCTGGACTCCCACAAGATGATCATCGGCTACCTGATCGAAGCCGGCGACGCGATCCTGTTTCGCGCCGATGGCCAGGGCGGCTGGACGCTGCCGGTGGCCGGCAAGCGCAAGGGTTTTATCGACGCCGGCGACAGCTCGCTGCCGGTGGAGCTGGAATCGACCTTCCTGTACTCGGCGTTCGATGTCGACGACACCGACCCCGGCTACCTGATCTACCGCGCCCAGCTCGGCCCGTTCGACGCCGAGCTGCCCGACACCCTGCGCTTCTTCCCGCTGGACGAGTTGCCCATCGAGCAGATGCCGGTCAACGAACTGCGCTCGGTGGTGCGCCGCTATGCCCGCGAGCGCCAGAACCAGCAGTTCGGCATCTACACCGGCTCTGCCGCCAGCGGCCGCATCGCGATGCTCGAAAACGCGCCCCTTTGACACGCACCTACAGGACTCTTGCATGAAAACCACGGTCAGCGCCCTTGAGGGCAACCGCCTCAACCTGTTTATCGACGGTCGCTTTGTCGCTCCCGACAGCGGCAGCTATGTCGACAGTTTCGACCCCACCACCGGCCAGTCCTGGTACCAGTTCGCCCAGGCCGATGCCGGCGACGTGGCCCGCGCCGTCGCTTCCGCCCACAAGACCTTCAACGACCCGCAGTGGCGCAACATGACACCCACCGCACGCGGCAAATTGTTGTATCGCCTGGCCCAGCTGGTGGCCGAGCACGCCGAAGAACTGGCGCTGCTGGAAACCCGCGACAACGGCAAGCTGCTGCGGGAAATGCGCGCGCAAATGAGCGCCCTGCCCGATGCCTACGTGTACTTCGCCGGCATGGCCGACAAGCTGCAAGGCGAGGTGATCCCGGTCAACAAGCTCAACCAGCTCAACTACAGCAGCCGCGAGCCGTTGGGCGTGGTCGGCATGATCACCCCGTGGAACTCGCCGCTGATGCTGCTCACCGGCACCCTCGCACCGTGCCTGGCCATCGGCAACACGGTGGTGATCAAGCCCTCGGAACACGCCAGCGCCTCCACACTGGCGCTGGCCGAACTGATCATCGAAGCCGGCTTCCCGGCGGGTGTGGTCAACGTAGTCACCGGCAACGGCGCCGTCACCGGCGAGGCCCTGACCCGCCATCCCGACATCGCCAAATACGTGTTCACCGGCAGCACCGAAACCGGTCGGCGTATCGCTGGCAACGCCGCCAATAACCTGGTGCCGTGCCAGATGGAACTGGGCGGCAAATCGCCCCACGTGGTGTTTGCCGATGTGGATATCGAGAAGGCCGTGAACGGCGTGGTCTCCGGGATCTTCGCCGCCGCCGGGCAAAGTTGCGTGGCCGGTTCGCGCTGCTTTGTCGAAGCGCCGATCTACGACAAGTTCGTCGAGGCCCTGGTGGCCCGCACCCAACAGATCAGCGTCGGCCACCCGATGGAAGAACACACCGACATCGGCCCGCTGGCCCTGCAAGCCCAACTGCAAAAGCTCGAAGGCTACATCGCCAGCGGCGCCCAACAAGGCGCGCAGATCGCCGTCGGCGGCAAGCGCCCCAGCGCCGCGCACCTGTCCGAAGGCTGGTACTTCGAGCCCACGGTGATGGCCAACGCCACCAACGACATGCCGTTCATGCGCGACGAATTGTTCGGTCCGGTAGTGGGTGTGATGCCCTTCACCACCGAAGAGCAAATGCTCAGCCTGGCCAACGACACCCACTACGGCCTGGCGTCCGGAATCTGGACCCAGAACATCGACCGCGCGATGCGCTTTGCCAACCGCATCGACGCCGGCACGGTGTGGATCAACACCTACCGCAGCTCGGCCTACATGTCCGCCAACGGCGGCTTCAAGCACAGCGGATATGGCCGTCGCGGCGGCTTTGACGTGATGCGCGAGTTTTCCCGGGCCAAGAACGTGGTCATCGATTACTCCGGCGAAATGCAGGACCCCTTCGTCATTCGCCTGCGCTGATTATTCAAGGAGCATCTTATGAAATTCGCCGTATCCCTGAGCATGGAACGCTTCTCGCCAGACGTGCCGATGCAGACCGTCATGGCCAACCTGCTGGAGCTGGCAAAGATCGCCGATGCCGGCGGCTTTGAAACCCTGTGGACCTCCGAACACCACACCCTGGAATGCACCATCGCGCCCAACCCGTTCCAGACCCTGACCTGGCTCGGCCAGCACACCGAGCGTATCCGCCTGGGCACCGCTACCCTCGCTGCCGCCTATTGGCATCCGATCCGCCTTGCCGGTGAAGCCGCGCTGTGTGATCACCTGACCCACGGCCGCCTGGAATTCGGCATCGCCCGCGGTTCCTACCAGTACGAGTTCGACCGCATGACCCCCGGCCTGCAACAGCAGGAAGGTGTGGGCTACATGAAGGAACTGGTGCCGGCGGTGCAAAAGCTCTGGACCGGCGACTACGCCCACGACGGCCACTACTGGAAATTCCCGCAGACCGCCGCCGTACCGAAGCCGCTGCAAAAAGGCCACCCGCCGATCTGGGTCGCCGCACGGGACCCGGGCACCTTCGACTGGGCAGTGAGCATTGGCGCCAACATCCTGTCCACCCCGCTCTCGCTGCCAGCGGCCGAAATCGCGGTGCTCGGCGAAAAATTCAACAAGGCCGTGGCCGACAACCCCCACGTGCCACGCCCGCGCTTCATGATGCAGCGCCGCACCTGCGTGTACGCCAACGCCAACGACTGGGAACTGCCGGTCAAGCACAGCATGGATTTTGGCCGCGCCTTCGAGAACCTGATGCAGAACATCGGCACCGTGCACAACGGTTTCCCCGAGCCGGTGCCGTTTGAAAGCGTGCGCGGCAAAGACAACTACAACCCGGAAAACCTGCGACGCAACTTGATGTTCGGCACCCCGGAAGAAATCATCGAAAAGCTGCTCGACTACGAAGCCGCCGGTGTCGACCAGTATTGCCTGGGCCTGACCTTCAACCTGCCGTTCGAACTGCAGAAGCAGACCCTGCGCCTGTTCATCGATGAAGTGATGCCATTCTTCGCCGAGCGCGAACGCGCCAGACAACGCAACCAGGTCAGCGCGTGATGGGCCAGGCACAACGTTTCAGCGTGGCCAACGTCACGCTCAACTATCGCCTGGACGGGCATGGACCGCGCCCGCTGGTGTGCATCCATGGCGTGGGTTCCAGCCTTGAGGCGTGGGCTGAAACGGTGGCGGGTCTGCAGGAGCAATTCACCGTGCTGACCTTCGACCTGCGCGGCCACGGCCAGTCGTCCCGCACGCCCGGGCGTTATGAGATTGATCATTTGGTGGGTGAGGCGCTGGCCCTGGCGGATCACGTGGGTTTCAAGCAGTTCGACCTGGCCGGGTTCTCGTTGGGCGGGCTGATCGCCCAGCGCATGGCCCTGACTCATCCGTCGCGGGTTCACCGGTTGGTGCTGCTGTCGACCGTCGCCGGGCGTAACGCCGAGGAGCGCGAGCGGGTACACGCGCGCCTCGCCGCCTTGCAGGCCGGGGAGCCGGTGGCTCACTACGAGGCATCGCTGTCGCGTTGGCTGACCGAGGATTTTCAGGCGCGCAATCCCGAGGCTGTTACCCGTCTGCGCCAACTGAATGCCGACAACGACCCGGGCTGTTATGCCGCGGCGTATCGCATCCTGGCCGAGTCGGATTTCGGCGAACAGCTGTCACGGATCCGCTGCCCCACGCTGATTGCCACCGGTGCCGAAGACGCCGGCTCCAACCCACGGATGGCGACGTTCATGCACGATCGCATCGAGGGTTCGCAACTGCGGATTCTGCCTGGGCTGCGCCATTGCATCCTGATCGAGGCGCCGCAACAGGTGGCCGCCCTGATACGCGATTTTCTAACCCCTTCGGAGACTCACCATGGATAAATCATTGCAGGCCCAAGGCGAAAGCGTTCGCCGCCAAGTCCTCGGGGATAGCTACGTCGACCAGGCCCTGGGCCGCGCCGACGACTTTTCCCGGCCCTTCCAGGCGGTGCTCAACGAGTACTGCTGGGGCATGGTCTGGACCGACGACAGCCTGGACCTCAAGCAACGCAGTCTGCTCAACCTGGGAATGCTCGCGGCGCTGGGGCGCATGGACGAATTCGGCACGCATTTCTGCGGCGCCCTGCGCAACGGACTGAGCGACGACGAACTGCGCGCAGCCCTCGTGCAGATCGCGGTGTACTGCGGCGTGCCGGCGGGTGTCGAGGCGTTTCGTGTGGCCCGCAAAGCCCGGGAAAGCATGGCTCCATCGGATTCAACGACCGGTTGACGCCCAACCCTTGCACTCGCCACACCGCTCATGCTGTAAGTGCCTTGGCACCACAACAAGAAATTTTTGCGACTGCGCCTTGCGTCGCCTTAGCTCGAAGATTTTTAACTGCCAGTAGCCCAAAAATTTCTATTGATGAAGTTTTCCGCAGATTGCAAAACAACAATTGGAGGCAATTGGTGAGCGAACGACTAAAGATTGAGAACCTCTACAAGGTCTTTTCTTCAACCCCGGACAGGGCCATGCAGCTCTTGACCGCCGGGGCCAGCAAAGACCGGATCCTGGCCGAGACCGCCACCGTGGTCGGCCTCAACAACGTATCGCTGTCGATCCCCAGCGGGGCGATCTACATGATCATGGGCCTCTCGGGCTCGGGCAAATCCACTCTGGCGCGCTGTATCAACCGCCTGAACGAACCGACCGCGGGCAAGATCCTGCTGGACGGCGAAGACCTGGTGAGCCTCGACGAAAACCAACTGCGGGAAGTGCGCCGCACGCGTATCTCCATGGTGTTCCAGCACTTCGCGCTGCTGCCGAATAAAACCGTGATCGAGAACACCGAGTTCGGCCTCAAGCTGCGCGGTGTCTCGGCGGCCGAGCGGCGCAAGCGGGCCCTGGAAGTACTGGCGATTGTCGGCCTGGCCAAGTGGGCCGACCACCATCCCCACGAGCTGTCCGGCGGCATGCGCCAGCGCGTCGGCCTGGCCCGCGCACTGGCCACCGACGCCGACGTGCTGATCATGGACGAGGCCTTCAGTGCCCTCGACCCATTGATCCGCACCGAGATGCAGGACGAGTTGCTGCGCCTGCAACGCACCCTGAAAAAAACCATCCTGTTCATCACCCACGACTTCCAGGAAGCCCTGAAGCTGGGCACACGCATCGCGATCATGGCCGACGGCCAAGTGGTGCGCGAGGGCACGCCCCAGGAAATCGTGATGGACCCGGGCAGCGATTACGTCGCGGCGTTCACCCGGGAGGTGGACCGTTCGCGGCTGTTCGATGCGCGCTCGATCATGGAAAAAGCCCACACGCTGCTGGTGCAGGGTGACACCCGGGTGGTGGGCAATGACGGCACGGCTGCATTCGTACTGAACACCAGCGGCAAGGCGGTCGGCGTGCTGGACTCGGCAGCGCTGCTGGCCGTGGGCGGCGGCGCCGACGCACTGCAACGGCTGTCGAGCCAGTTCGTTTGCGTGCCGGCCAGCGCCAAGCTGGTGGAAGCCGCGCGCCTGCTCAAACCGGGTTTGCCGGTGGCGGTGGTGGATGGCGACGGGCAGTTCGTCGGCACCCTCAACAGCGCGCACATTCTTGATTGCATAGCCAGCGTCCCGGCCCCGCGCCCTGCCGCTGCGGAGGTTGCACAGCATGCTTAGTTCAGAAGACCTCGCGGTTTTACCCGTAGACCAGTGGATCAGCCAGGGTGTGGAGTGGCTGGGGATTCACCTGCGGCCAATGTTCCAGGCGATTCGCTGGCCGGTGGAGCATTTGCTGGGGCTGAGTGACACGGTGATCCACGCGATCCCGTTCCCGGTCATGGTGTTGCTGATGTTCCTGATCGCCTACCGTGCGGCGAGCCTGGGGGTGGCGGTGTTCAGCGCCGTGGCCCTGGTGGTGATCGCCGCGTTGGGGGTGTGGGACGAGGCCATGACCACCTTGTCGCTGATCACCACGGCGATTGTGATCTGCATGGTGGTGGGCATTCCGGTGGGCATCTGGTGCGCCCGCAGCGAGCGGGTGTGGGGCGTGATGCGGCCGATCCTCGACATCATGCAAACCACCCCGACCTTCGTGTACCTGGTGCCGGTGGTGATGCTGTTTGGCGTCGGCACGGTGTCGGGTGAAGTGGCGGTGGTGATCTCCGCCTGCCCGCCGCTGATTCGCTTTACCTACCTGGGCATCCGCATGGTCGACACCGAACTGGTGGAAGCCGGCCACGCCTTTGGTGCGGACAAGCGCCAATTGCTCTGGGAAATCCAGCTGCCCCTGGCGATCCCGACGATCCTCGGCGGCCTCAACCAGACCGTGCTCACGGCCATGGTGATGTCGGTGGTGGTGGCGATGATCGGCGCCGAAGGCCTCGGCCTGGTGGTGCTGCAAGGCCTGGGCCGGATGGACGTGGGCCGCGCGGCGGTGGGCGGGATTGCCATTGTGCTGCTGGCGATGATGCTCGACCGGATCACCCAGAACCTGGCGCAACCGACCATGCGCAAGCGCAAGTCGCTATTCAAGCGACTGCTCAATCCGAACCCGGTAAACGCATAACAAAAAGAACCTCATGAATGCCCGTTGTTGACTGCCAACCCTAACCATAACGAGAAAAAAAAGAGGAAATCATGATGCATCCATTCAAAGCCTTGCTTGGATTTGCAGCAGTGTTGTACCTGGCAAGTACGCAGGTGTGGGCCGAGGATTTGCCGGGCACCGGCAAGACCATCCGCTTCGTGCAATCGGAAAGCACCGGCGGCAACTACGTACTGACCAAAATCGCGATCGAGGCCACCAAGCGCCTGGGCTACGCGAGCAAGTTGAGCACCGTCAACACCACCCTGTTCTTCCCCGCCGCGGCCCAGGGCGACCTGGACCTGTCGATGGACGTGACCTTGCCGATGCTGCAACCGAGCTTTGACAAGGTGAAGGACCGTACCGAAGTGGTGGGCTCGGGCTTCATTACGGGCGCTGGCTATAACGGCTACATGATCGACAAGAAAACCGCCGACGCGTACGGCATCACCAGCCTGGAACAAATGAAGGACCCGAAAATCGCCGGGCTGTTCGGCAAGGACGGCAAGGCCAACCTGATCAGTTGTGATCCGGGCTGGGGCTGTGGCGATGTGGTGGATTACCAGCTCGACAAGTTCGGTCTCAAGGACACGGTTAACCCGGTACGCGGCAAATACGAAGCACTGATGTTCGAAAACGTCGCCCGGCTGAAACGTGGCGAGCCGGTGTTTTTCTATGCGTGGGCACCGTCGTGGATGACCAACACCATGGTGCCGGGCAAGGACGTGGTGTGGCTGCCGACGCCGTTTGATGCGTTGCCGGGCAATGTGCCGAGCACCACTTCGGCACTGACGCCCGGGGTTGCCGGGTGCGCCGGCGGGGCTGATCCATGCCGCATGGCGATGGCGGCGTGGAACTGGTATGCGATTGGCAACAAGCAATTCATCGCGGCGAATCCGGCGATCAGGAAGTTGGTGGAGCAGATGACGTTTTCCCAGGCAACCTGGAGTTATTGGGAAAAAACCATCAGCGCCGACGGCTCCAGCGAACGCAACATTCGCAAGCTGGCGGAGGACTGGATGAAGGAAAACAAAGCGACGTTTGACGGCTGGGTGGCCACCGCAAAAACCGCCAAGTAGCACCGATTCAATGTGGGAGCTGGCTTGCCTGCGATAGCGATGTTGAATTCACCGTCGCCATCGCAGGCAAGCCAGCTCCCACAGTCGATTTTCACCCGCCGCAAAAATAACTGTTTTGGCGGGCGCAATCAGAAAAAAACCACTGCCCCACCCCCACCAAACCACCAATCCCGCGCCTGCCCCTGCCCTAGCATTGCACCCACTCAGCCCATCCGGAGTGACCCCGATGACCTACAAACACCCGCTGCTGTTCAAAGCCCTGTGCTACGTCGACGGCCATTGGGTCCACAGCGCCAGTGCCAGCACCATCGCCGTACATGACCCGGCGAACCAACAGTTGATCGGCCACGTGCCGATGCTGGAAAAACCGCAAATTGTCGCCGCAATCGACGCCGCCCACCGCGCGTTTTCCGCCTGGCGTGAACAGAACCTCGATGCCCGAGCCACGATCCTGCGGCGCTGGGCGGCACTGATCCTCGAACACCAGGAGGACCTCGCCCGCATCCTCAGCCAGGAACAAGGCAAACCGCTGGCCGAAGCCCGCGGCGAAATCGCCTATGCCGCAAGCTTCATCCCGTGGTTCGCCGAAGAAGCCCGCCGCCTGTACGGCCAGAATATCCCCAGCCACATCCCCGGTGCGCACCTGGGCACAGTCAAGGAACCCGTAGGCGTCTGCGCCCTGCTGACCCCATGGAACTTCCCCTCGGCCATGATCACCCGCAAGGCCGCCGCCGCCCTCGCCGCCGGGTGCACGGTGGTGGTCAAGCCGGCCCATGAAACGCCCTACTCGGCGTTGGCCCTCGCGCAACTGGCCGAAGAAGCCGGCTTCCCGCCGGGCGTGTTCAACGTGGTGCTGGGCGAGCCACAGATGGCCATGCAAACCCTGGTGCAGGACACCCGCGTGCGCTCGGTAAGCTTCACCGGCTCGACCCGGGTCGGCAAGCTGGTACTGCAGGCGGCGGCCCAGGACGTGAAGAAGGTCTCGCTGGAACTGGGCGGCAATGCGCCATTTATTGTCTGCGCCGACGCCAACCTTGAGCTGGCAGTGAGAGTCGCGGTCGAGGCCAAGTTCCAGACCTCCGGCCAGGACTGCTGCGCGGCCAACCGGATCATGGTCGACCGTTCGATCTACGCCGAATTCCTCAGCCGCTTCGCTGCCGCCGTGCGTGAGTTGCGGGTCGGCCCGGCATTGGTCGACGGGCAAGAGCAAAGCGTCGACATCGGCCCGTTGATGCACCAGGCCGCCTTCGACGTCACCGCCGAACGCGTGGCCGACGCCCTGGAGCTGGGCGCGCAACGCCTGGTGGGCTGCGAAGGCCACGCCCTGGGCGGGCTGTTTTACCAGCCAACGGTACTCGCCGACGTGACCCCACAAATGCGCATCTACCGCGAAGAAAACTTCGCGCCGATTGCCGGGGTGCTGCCGTTCGACTCGATTGACCAGGCCATCGAAATGGCCAACGACACCGAGTACGGCCTGGCCGCCTACATTTGTTCCAACCGCCTGGACCTGATCTACCCGCTGATCCGCCGCCTCGACCACGCCATGATCGCGGTCAACGGGGTGAAATTCACCGGTCACCCGATTCCCTTCGGCGGCATGAAAGCCTCGGGCCTGGGCCGTGAAGGCGCCGCCGAGGGCTTCGAAGCCTTTGTCGAAACCAAATACTTTTGCCTGCATCACCAAGGCCAATTCCAAGGAGAGCAACCATGAGCCAAGCATTCAACAGCCTGTTCGAACAAGACCGCGCGCACTTCATGCACCCGTCCACCCACGCCCATGATCACGCCAGCGGCGCACTCAAGGGCCGCATCATCAAGAGCGCCTCGGGCATCCGCATTCGCGACCAGGAAGGCCGCGAATTCATCGATGCGTTTGCCGGCCTGTACTGTGTGAACATCGGCTATGGCCGCACCGAAGTTGCCGACGCCATCTACAAGCAAGCCAAGGAGCTGGCCTACTACCACACCTATGTCGGTCACTCGACCGAGGCAATCATCGAGCTGTCGAGCCGCATCATGGACTGGGCGCCCGAAGGCATGAAAAAGGTCTACTACGGCCTGTCCGGCTCAGACGCCAACGAAACCCAGATCAAGCTGGTGCGTTACTACAACAACGTACTGGGCCGTCCGCAGAAGAAGAAAATCATCTCCCGCGATCGCGGCTATCACGGCTCAGGCATCATGACCGGCAGCCTCACGGGCCTCGCCGCCTTCCATCAGCATTTCGACCTGCCGGAAAAAGGCATCCAGCACACCATTTGCCCGCACTGGTACCGCAAGGCACCGGCGGGCATGGACGAGGCTGCGTTCGTGCGTCACTGCGCCGATGAGCTGGAAAAAATGATCCTCGCCGAAGGCCCGGACACGGTCGCGGCGTTCATTGGCGAACCGGTAATGGGCACCGGTGGCATCGTGGTGCCCCCGGCCGGTTACTGGGCGGCGATCCAGGCGGTACTGAACAAGTACGATGTGTTGTTGATCGCTGACGAAGTGGTCTGCGCGTTCGGCCGGCTGGGCTCGAAAATGGGCAGCCAGCGCTACGGCATGCGCCCGGACCTGATCACCACGGCCAAGGGCCTGACCAGCGCCTATGCCCCGCTGTCAGCGGTGATCATCGGTGAGAAGGTGTGGGACGTGATTGAAAAGGCCTCGACCCACGAAGGCGCCATGGGCCACGGCTGGACCTACTCCGGGCACCCGATCTGCGCCGCGGCGG
Organism: Pseudomonas sp. F8002; assembly: GCF_013385495.1. Classification (NCBI taxonomy): domain Bacteria; kingdom Pseudomonadati; phylum Pseudomonadota; class Gammaproteobacteria; order Pseudomonadales; family Pseudomonadaceae; genus Pseudomonas; species Pseudomonas sp. F8002. The sequence continues at coordinate 117,097 of NZ_JACAPW010000043.1, forward strand.
CGCTGGCAAACCTGGATATCCTGGAACGGGAGAACCTCACGGCGAACGCCGACGAAGTCGGTGGGTACCTGAACCGTCGCCTGCGGGAAACCCTCGAAGGTCACCCGCTGGTGGGCGAAGTACGCGGCGACGGCCTGCTCGCCGCCGTGGAATTCATGGCCGACCGTGAGCAACGCACGCCGTTTGATCCTGCGCTCAAGGTCGGCCCCAAAGTCTCGGCGGCCTGCCTGGAACGCGGGATGATCGCCCGGGCCATGCCACACGGCGACATCCTCGGCTTTGCGCCGCCGCTGATTTTGACCAGGGCGGAGGCAGACCTGATCGTCGACATCACCAAAGGCGCGATCGACCAGGTGGCCGGGGAAGTGTTGGGCTGATGAGTTTCCCTTAGGAGCAAGCTTGCTCGCGATGGTCGTGAACGATAACGTGCTAATCCTGAATTAACGCGTCGTCCTCAGGCTCATCGCGAGCAAGCTCGCTCCTACAGGGTCCGTGCGCCTTTGGAGTTCGTTGCCGATGCACAAGCTTGACCGCTACGACCTGAAAATCCTGCGTATCCTCTCCGAGGACGGGCGCATCACCAAATCGAGCCTGGCCGAGGCCATCAACCTTTCGGTAACGCCCGCCTGGGAGCGCGTGCGCAAGCTGGAAAGCGCCGGCCTGGTCAAGGGCTACCGCGCGGTGATCGACTGGAATCAGGTGTTCAAGAGTCAGCAACTGCTGGTGGAAATCACCCTCGCCCGGCACACCGCCCAGGACATGCGCCGCTTCGAACAACGCATGAGCGACGCCCCCGACGTGGAGTTCTGCTACGCCACCGGCGGCGGCGTGGACTACATCGCAATGATCCGCGCAGCCGACATCGACCAGTACCAGCGTTTCATCGATCAACTGCTGATGGAAGACCTGGCCATCGAGCGCTACTTCACCTATATCGTTACCAAAACCATCAAGACCACCGGCGCGCTGCCGGCCCAGGCGCTGGACGATACGGCCTGTTCCTGATGCTTGTATAACGCCCGTAATCCCGGCAGGATTGCGCCCGTGATCTTCACGGACGAGCACATGATGACCCTGCCCTTTTTCGCCCCCGTACTTCTCACCACCGAACGCCTGGGCCTGCGCCCTCCCCATCAGGATGACTGGCGCGCGCTGTTTGCCATTTGGTCCGACCCCGAGGCCATGCGCTACTTTTCCTTTCCCACCATGACCCGCGCCGAGCAAGCCGTTGAACGCTTCGGCCAACTGATGGAGGCATCGATTGCCGGTGAAGACCTGGTGTGCATGGTGGAGTTGCTGGCCACCGGTGAGGTGATCGGCAGTTGCGACCTGTTCAATGTCGACGAGCAATGCCGCCGCGCTGAAATCGGCTTTACCCTGGGCCGCCAGCACTGGGGCAAGGGCTACATGAGCGAAGCCGCTCGCGCCGTGATCGACCATGGGTTCAACACCGCCGGGCTGCGCCGGCTTGAAGCCGATATCGACCCACGCAACCTGGGCTCCGCGAAGCTGCTTGAGCGCCTGGGTTTCATTCGCGAAGGCTTGCTGCGCGAGCGCTGGGTGGTCGGCGACGAGATCTCGGACAGCGCGCTGTATGGCCTGCTCAAGCGTGACCGTCCTGCCTGACCCACAACGGGCGCCCCTTCTTCAGGCCGACGATCAGGGCCAAGAGGATCAAGCCCATGGCCTGCCACTGCGAAACCCCGGGGCGCTCACCCAGGATCAGCATTGAGCTGACGATGCCGAACACCGGGATCAGCAGTGACAGGGGCGCCACCCGGGAAACCGGGTACTCGCGCAACAGCAGGTTCCAGCCCCAGTAACAAAAGTGCGTCGCGCCATACACCTGGAACGCCAGCGAGAACAACGCCACGCCGTTCATCTGCCCGGGCAACGCGGCAAAGGCCTGCGGGCCGTCCAGCAGCCACGTCAACAGCACCAGCGGCAGCGGTGCAAACAGGCTGGCCCAGACCACGAACCCAAAGATCTCCCGCACCCGGGAAACCTTGATGATGATATTGCCGATGCTCCAGGCCAGGGCACTGAACAGCACCAGGGCAAACCCCAGCAGCGTGGCCGTCCCCTGCACGCCCAGCAGCATGCCTGCCAACCCCATGGCCGCCAGCAGCACACTGATCAATTGCGCCAGGGAAAGGCTTTCCCGAAACAGCAGCACGCCCCAGCCCAGGGTGAAGAATGCGCTGAACTGGATCAGCAGCGAAGCACTGCCAGGCGGCACGCCCATGGCGATACCGAGGTTGATCAAGGCCCACATCGCCACCCCGAATATCAAGCCATAGGCCGCCAGCCACTTCACCGCGACCTGGGGCCGGCGCACCAGAAACACCCAGGGCAACGCCGCCAGGGTGAACCGCAGGGCCGTCAACAACAGCGGGTTGATCTCGGCCAGGCCGAGTTTGGTAATGGGGAAATTGAGTCCCCACACAGCCGTCACCAGGACGGCCAGTAACAGGTGTTTTTGCTTCATCGTGACGGGTCCATTGACTCGGTGGCACGACAGGAGGCCGTGCATCCGACAGATTTTTTCGTAAACCGCGATGGCCCGCCTGCGATTGTGGGTCAACAAAGGCTAGAATCAGGCCATGCCCGATATTCATCCCTACGAAAACACCCCGCGCGACGTGGTCGTGACCGCCATCGACTATGCCGACGGCGAGCTGTTCCCCGCCCACGCGCACCCGCGAGGCCAGTTGGCCTATGCCAGCCAGGGTGTCATTACCGTCTACAGCGCCACCGGTAACTGGGTGGTGCCGCCCCGCCGCGCGATCTGGGTGCCGCCGCATGTGTCCCACGCCATGCTGATGCGCGGGCCGGTGACGATGCTCAACACCTACATTCGCCCACAGGCGGCGCGGCGGCTGGAGTTGCCGCAACAATGCCAGGTGCTGGATGTGTCGCCGCTGCTTGGGCAGTTGCTGGAGAAGGCCGTCGAGGTACCTGCGCGTTACGCGATGGGTGGCCGCGACAGCTATTTGATGGGCTTGCTGCTGCACGAGATCGCCCGAATGCCGGTGCTGCCGCTGTGTGCGCCGTTGCCGGCCGAGCCTCGATTGGCGAAGGCCTGCGAAGCGTTCCTGGCCGGGCCTTCGTTGGAAATCGGCATTGATGCCATGGCCCTCGGCGCGGGTATGAGCCGCCGGACTTTTACCCGCCAGTTCCGCCAGGCCACGGGGATCAGTTACCTGCAATGGCGCCAGCAAGCCTGTTTGCTGGCGGCGATTGTGCGGCTGGGCAATGGGGAACCGGTGACCAGGGTGGCGCTGGATCTGGGCTATAGCAGCCCGAGTGCGTTTGCCACGGTGTTCAAGCGTGTGTTGGGTGAGGTACCGAGCCGTTATTTCACCAAGGAGTTGCGGGGGATGGGTCGCGGTACATATCCGTTATTGAGGTAACGACCACCTAGGGTTCCGCTCTTACAGCGGCTCACTTTTGAACAGCGCAAAAGTAAGCAAAACGCTCTTGCCCCACCACTCGGCACCTCGCCTTGGTGCGGTGTGCCTAAGATCAAAATCAAAGGCTAAAGCGGGCACAGCTCCCACAGAAAAGCAGCTCTGCTTTCGCTCTGGCTTTTGATCTGGCTTCTAACACTCAGGCCGCCGTGCTCTTGCTTTTGATCTTGATCTGACTGCCCCACTCAGCCCGAGGCCGAACGCAGGAGTGCGGCGCGGCGGCCCACGGAGTAATGTCGGAGTGAACACCGAGCCTAGGCGAGGTACCGACAGGCGGGGCAGAGCGTTTTGGTTACTTTGCCGCTTTTTTGTACACCCTGCGCGCCCCCGCAAAAAAAACCTCACACCAACCGCTTGATCTGCTTATGCCGCCAAACCAGCCGGTAATACGCCGTCTGCAACCCCAACATCGCCAGATACGTCACCGGAAACGCCATCCACACCCCTTCCAGCCCAAACCGCGCATTCAGCAGATACGCCACCGGCAACTCCACCCCCAACACGCAAACGATCGAGATCCCCACCGGCACCAGCACCACCCCGCTGGCCCGCATGATCCCGCCCACCACGGCCTGGAAACCGAACACCAGGATGCTCCAGAGCATGATATGCAGCAGGTGCTCGGCCTTGACCCGCGCATCCACGTCGGTAATGAACAACCCCAACAGCCAGTGCGACAACACATACCCCAGCACTATCAACCCACCCGTCAGGCACAGGTTGATCAAAATCCCCGTACGCAGGATCGGCCCGATCCGCTCCAGGCGCCCCGCCCCGATCGCCTGCGCCCCCAGAATCGACGCGGTGATCGCAATCGACAACGCCGGAAACTGCACATAGTTGACGATCTGCGTCACCGCCCCATACGCCGCCGTCGCCTGGGAACCATGGCTGTTGACCAGCGCCAGAATCACCAGCTCCGACAACGACAGCACCACCATCTGCAACCCCGTAGGCAACCCGATACGCAGGACCTTGCCCAGGATCACCCGATCCAGCCGCAGCGCCGCCATCAACTGGCGATCCGGCGCCATTACGTGGTTTTTATGGCGCAGGCGCAGCACCAGGAACGTCATCGCCAGGGCATTACCCACCAACCCCGCCACCACCGCGCTCTGGATACCCATCGGCGGCAGGCCCAGCCAACCCTTGATCAGCGCAGGGGTCAGCACCAGGCCCACGGTGGTCGACACCATCAGCGCCAATAACGGCGACACCGTGTCACTCACGCCCCGCAGCAGTTGGGTGAACAGGATGAACACCAGCAACAGCGGCATGATCAGCATCATCATCTGCGCATAACCCACCGCGTCATCCAGCACATCCACCGGTGTGCCCAGGGCCTGCATTGCCGGGCGCGCAAACACGCTGCCCAGCACCGCCGCGATCACCCCGATCAGGGCGCCGAGGGTCAGGGTGGCGCCGGTGATCGACTTGACCATCGAGGCTTCCTGCGCGCCCCACGCCTGGCCGATCAGCACCGAAGCGCCCGCCCCCAGGCCGATCACCAGGGCGATAAAGAAAAACACGATGGGGAACATCCCCGACACCGCCGCCAACGCCTGGGTGCCGAGCATCTGCCCGACATAGATTCCGTTCAGCGTGCCGGAAAAGCTCTGGAGGAAATTGGACAGCACCATGGGTGCCAGAAAGATCAGGTAGATCTGCCACAACGGTCGTTGCTGGGTGACTTCCATGAAGGTTCGGATCTCAATGCAATTAGGCAGGGAAAGCGTTGCGTGACAACCAGGCCAGGTACAACTTCACATCCACCGGCCAGTGCGCGATCCTGTTGGAAAATTCCGCGCCGTCCTGGGCAAACAACGCCCGCGAGGCTTCTTCAAAACCTGGCAGGTCGCCGCCGATGGCGCTCATGAAACGATAGCTGGACTCCTTCGCCTGGCGCCGCTCATCGTGCTCGGCATGGGCGTTGCGCGCTTCGTCCACCAACCGGCGCAAGGCCGCCGAGGCGCCGCCGCGTTGTTGTCCCAGCCACTCCCAGTGCCTCGGCAGCAAGGTCACTTCACGGGCGACCACCCCCAGCTTAGGACGGCCTACAGTAGGTGACGCCGGCACGTCGGCCTCCGTCACCGCGAGGGTCGGTTGCTGCGGTGCGTAACCGGCGGGCCAGGGATAGTCGACTTGAACACCGCTGGCGTCATCAAACACCAGCAAGCTGCCCGTCGCCAGGTCGAGGCTTTTCAGGTTTTTGGCGACGTCGGCATAAGAGCCGGCAGCCACGCGTTGGTGGCCAAGGAAGGCGGTGCACTGTGATGCGCTCATGACTTTTACCCGGATTATTTTGTTTTACCCGGGTTATATTAGCCTGAAATTTATTGGATGCAAGCCGCTTGTTGCGAAACCACCAAACGATCACTGTCGACAGTCGCGCCCATGGGGCCCACACCCGGGTCGCGCAATACGCATTCGGCAATCGCCGGCTCCAGCTCCACCCGCAATCGGCGGCCCAAGGCGCGGGCGCCGAACCGTACGTCATGGTCGCGGCACAGCCAGGCACGTGCCGATTCATCCAGCACCAATGATCGGTGCTGCGCCGCCAGGCGTTGATTGAGTTTGCCGAGTTCCACCTTGAGCAGCGCCTCAAGCCACTGATGGTCGATGGGCTCGAACATCAGGATACGATCGATGCGATTGAGAAATTCCGGTTCGAAGTGGCGGTGCAAGGCGTCCTCCAACACCCCCGCTTCACCGCGCCCCCACCAGCGCAACGGGGCAAAGCGTTGCCGGTGCCGACGCGCCTGCTGGGCGCCGATATTGCTGGTCATGAAGATCAGGCTGTTGCGAAAGTCCAGCGTACGAGCGCCGCCCGCCAGCGTCAGCTGGCCGTTTTCAAGGATGCCCAGCAGGCTGCGCACCACTTCCTGGCTGGCTTTCTCCAACTCGTCGAACAGCACGATACCAGGGCGGCTGTAGCTACCCTGGATCAGTTCGCTGTTGAACAGGCTGATGCCCTCCTTGCTGCCGACATAACCCGGCGGTGCACCGGTGAGTGCGGCGGCATAATGCTCCTGGGCCAGGGTGTGCATGTCGATACGGCAGAACCCGTCGGCACGCCCGTGCAACGCCTGCGCCAGCAGCCGGACGATTTCCGTCTTGCCGACCCCGGTAGGCCCCATGAACAGGTTGACGCTCAACGGCCGCTCACGCTCACCGATATCGGCCTTGACCACCTTGAGCAACCCTTCCATTTGGGCCAGGGCTGCGTCCTGGCCAACGATACGGCTGCGCAGCAAGGCCATGACCTGGGCCGGTTCAAAAGTAAACCGCATGCCTCAACCCGCCGTTTTTTCTTTACCGCCATGGGGCAACTGCCCCACCGGGCATTCGGCGACACCGACGGTGCTGCGAGTGAAGGCCTCGACATTCTCTTGGGCCTTTTGCGCGTCCAGCACCCAGGTGCGATAGAACTCGAATGGGCAATCCGCCACGCCCTTGTCCCCATCGCCCGAGGCATGCATGCCGGTGTAGCCACGGTGCAGCAACTTGAACAGATGGTTCTGCGACTGGTCGTTGGCCCGCGCATCGCGGATCTGCGACACCGACAGCTGGGCGTACTGAATGCCCATCTCTTCCTCGCCGCACTCGCCCAGGGTACGGCCATCGAAGCCGATGATCGCCGAGTGCCCGAAGTACGAATACACCCCGTCGAACCCCGCCGCATTCGCCACCGCCACGTAGCAGTTATTGGCCCAGGCCATGCTCTTGGACATCTGCACCTGCTGCTCCTTGGCCGGGTACATATAGCCCTGGCAGCGCACGATCAGCTCGGCGCCTTTCATCGCACAGTCACGCCAGATCTCCGGGTAGTTGCCGTCGTCGCAGATGATCAGGCTGACCTTCATGCCCTTGGGCCCGTCGCACACGTAGGTGCGATCGCCCGGGTACCAGCCCTCGATCGGGCACCACGGAATGCATTTGCGGTAACGCTGGACGATCTCGCCGAGGTTATTGATCAGCACCAGCGTGTTGTACGGCGCCTTGTGCGGGTGCTCCTCGTGGCGTTCACCGGTCAGGGAAAACACGCCCCAGGTATTGGCCTGGCGACAGGCCGCGGAGAAAATCGCCGTCTCCTCGCCGGGAATACTCGCGGCGGTCGCCATCATCTCGTCGTGGTCGTACATGATCCCCATGGTGCTGTATTCGGGGAACACCACCAGGTCCATGCCGGGCAAACCCTGCTTCATGCCGACAATAATCTCGGCAATCTTCTTCGCGTTATCGATGACTTCGGCCTTGCTGTGCAGGCGCGGCATCTTGTAGTTCACGACAGCAACGCCGACCGTATCCGGGCTGCTGGAAATGTCGCCATGGCGCATTGCAAATCTCCTCGGTCAATGACTGATCATCCAGGGCCGTGGCCCGGTCCTGGTCTTGAGCCCCAGCGGGTTGGCCTTGCTCGGCACCACCGGCTTGCTGGTGCCACAGCAACTGCAGCCCGCCGGGTGCTTGCGCGCTGCCTGATATTCGCCGACGGTTTGCGGCGCATGGGCGCTGCGCTCGTTACCGGCTATGGCCTTGCGCTGATTGGCCGACAGCGTGGTCAGCGCCGGCGCCGACAGCAGCAACTGCCCGCCCGGGCCGTCGCAATACGGGCATTGGCTGGGTTCGTGACGCTGGGCCATGGGCCGCAGCATCGTGAAGGTGCCGCAGGACTCACAGGCATATTCGTAGGTCGGCATGGCTACAGGTCCGGAGCGATGGGCAGGTCGATGCTGCCGTCGAGGAATTGGGTCGGGCCGCTGGCATTGGGGTTGATGTCGAACTCGAAGATTTCAGTCGGCAGCCACAACGTCGCGCAGGCGTTGGGGATGTCCACCACGCCGCTGATATGCCCCTGCACCGGCGCCGAGCCGAGCAACGCATACCCCTGGGCCGGCGAGTAGCCGAACTTGGTCAGGTAGTTGATCGCATTCAGGCAGGCCTGGCGGTAAGCGACATTGACGTCCAGGTAGTGCTGCTGGCCCTGTTCGTCGACGGAGATGCCTTCGAAGATCAGGTAGTTCTTGTAGTTCGGGGTGATCGGGCTTGGCTTGAACACCGGGTTCTTGATCCCGTATTTGGCCATGCCGCCCTTGATCAGCTCGACCTTCATGTGCACCCAGCCGGCCATTTCGATGGCGCCGCAAAAGGTGATTTCGCCGTCGCCCTGGCTGAAGTGCAAGTCGCCCACCGACAGGCCGGCGCCGTTGACGTACACCGGGAAATAGATCTTCGAGCCGCGGGACAAATCCTTGATATCGCAGTTGCCGCCATGCTCACGGGGCGGCACGGTGCGGGCACCGGTGGCGGCGGCATCATCACGGGCCGAGCCCTTGAGTTTGCCCATGTGCGCGGTGGCGGCCAGCGGGGCGTTGGCCAGGGGTGGGACGCGGGTCGGGTTGGTGTCGATCAGCTCCTGCTCGCGACGATTCCAGTCGGCGAGCATCACCGGGTCGGGCAGGCAGCCGATCAGGCCGGGGTGGATCAGGCCCGCAAAATTGACGCCCGGGATGTGCCGGGAACTGGTGAACATACCCTTGAAATCCCAGATGGCTTTTTGCGCGCTGGGGAAGTGATCGGTGAGAAAGCCGCCGCCGTTCTGGCGGGAGAAGAAGCCGTTGAAGCCCCACTGGGAGTCGGCCTTGGCGCCGATGTCGAGCAGGTCGACCACCAGCAAGTCGCCAGGTTCGGCGCCGTGTACGCCCACCGGGCCGGAGAGGTAATGCACGGTGGAGAGGTCGACGTCGCGCACGTCGCTGGCGTCGTCGTTGTTCTTGATGGCGCCGGCGGTCCAGTCGTAGGTTTCGAGGATGAAGTCATCGCCGGGTTTGACCCAGCAAGCCATCGGGATGTCCGGGTGCCAACGGTTGTGGATCTGTTCGTTTTCGGTGACGGGTTGGTTGAGGTCGACTTTGATCAGGGTGTCGGTCATCGAGGTGCTCCCGGAGGTGGCTTGGCTGTCGGGAGCAGTCTCACGGGGATGGGGTTGGGCGGGGAATACGTTGGATGACGTATGCGCTCGGGGTGGAGTACATATCCGTTACTTCGGTCAGGGCCGCTATTGGTTCCGCTCTTACAGCGGCTCACTTTTGAAAAGCGCAAAAGTAAGCAAAACGCTCTTGCCCCACCACTCGGC
>NZ_JACAPW010000044.1:0-65182 GCF_013385495.1 Pseudomonas sp. F8002
GCTGTAAGAGCGGAACCAATACAAGCCATCACCCAAATAACGGATATGCCCCCTAACCCAACAACGCCCGAGCAAACTCATCAGACGCAATAAAGTCCATGGCCTTGCGCAACTCGCAAGCCGCCTCAGCCCCAAACACCTCATCAAACCGCACCGCCATCTGCCTGGACACCACCCGCGCCTCTTCGTATTTACGCTGCCCCGCGTCGGTCAACAGCACCCGCCGGCTGCGGCGGTCCAACTCATCCACCCGCAACACCACCAGCCCATCCCGCACCAGCGGCTTGAGCGTATGCCCCAGGGCCGACAAATCCATCACCAACGACTGCGCCAGGTCGCGCATCTTTGGAGCGTCCCCGTTGGCGATGTGGTTCATCAGCGAATACTGGGTGGCCTTCAGACCAAACGGCGCAAACGCCTCGTCATAGATCTGCGCCATACGACGGGACGCGCGCCGCACGGCTCCGTTGGAGCAGGTGCTCGGGCTATTCAGGACAGGCGGTGCGCATTTCACAGGCTGATCACTCGCTACAGATCAAGGGTTAACCGAACGTTAATCCGGCAAGATGAATATTGACACATGCTGCAACAAATTAGTTGCGTATGCCACTAAACGCTATATCGTGGCATATGCCTCTATTTTGACCGGATGTCAGTGCAGTTGGCCCGGAACACAGACGGGCGGGGCAGGAGGGAAGCGCTGTTCGGTACCTCCTTCAGTCATCAACTTCCTGTCTGGATCACATCTATGCTCAACCTCGTGCGCATCGCATTGCGGCGCCCCTATACCTTCCTGGTATTGGCTATTTTCATTCTGATTGTGGGCCCGCTCGCGGCCTGGCGTACCCCGACCGACATCTTCCCCGAAATTCGCATCCCCGTGATTGCCGTGATCTGGCAGTACACCGGCTTGCCGCCCGACCAGATGGCCGGCCGCATCACCTCGCCGTTCGAGCGGGTGCTGACCACCACGGTCAACGACATCCGCCATATCGAGGCGCAATCGCTGAACGGCTACGGCATCGTCAAGGTGTTCTTCCAGCCGGGAGTCAATATCAGTACGGCCAACGCGCAGATGACTTCGGTGTCCCAGGCCATCCTGCGTCAACTGCCGCCGGGCACCACGCCGCCGCTGATCCTCAACTACAGCGCCTCGACAGTGCCGATCGTGCAGTTGGCGTTGTCCGGCAAAGGCCTCAGCGAACAGAAACTCGGTGACCTGGGCCTCAACACCGTGCGCCTGATGCTGACCACGGTGCCCGGTGCCGCACTGCCATACCCGTTCGGCGGCAAGACCCGCCAGGTGCAGATCGACCTCGACTCCGCACGCATGCAGGCCCGTGGTCTCTCGGCGCAGGACGTGGCCACTGCCCTGGCCACGCAGAACCTGATCACCCCGGTGGGCACGCAAAAGATCGGCAGCTACGAGTTCAACCTGCAACTGAACAACTCGCCGACGGACTTCCACGACCTGGAAAACCTGCCGATCAAGACCGCCGACGGCACCACCGTGTTGATTCGTGACGTGGCCACGGTGCGTGACGGCAACCCGCCGCAGACCAACATCGTGCATGTCAACGGCAACCGCTCCGTGCTGCTGCCGGTGCTCAAGACCGGTTCGGCGTCGACCCTCGGGGTGATCGCCGGGATCAAGGACAAACTGGCCGACAACAAAGGCGCCTTGCCGCCCAACCTGAATATCGACCTGATCGGCGACCAGTCGTTGTTTGTGCGCTCGGCGATCAGCGGCGTCGCCCGTGAGGGGATCATAGCGGCCGCGTTGACCAGCCTGATGATCCTGTTGTTCCTCGGCAGTTGGCGCTCCACGGTGATCATCGCCACGTCGATCCCATTGGCCATCCTGTCGTCGATTGCCACGCTGTCGGCGCTCGGCGAAACCCTCAACATCATGACCCTCGGCGGCCTGGCATTGGCCGTGGGTATCCTGGTGGATGACGCTACGGTGACCATCGAAAACATCAACTGGCACCTGGAACAGGGCAAGCCGGTGGAGACGGCGATCCTCGACGGCGCGGCGCAGATCGTCACGCCGGCGTTCGTGTCGCTGCTGTGTATCTGCATCGTGTTTGTGCCGATGTTTTTCCTGGAAGGCGTGGCGCGCTTCCTGTTTGTGCCGATGGCCGAAGCGGTGATCTTCGCGATGATCGCCTCGTTCATCCTCTCGCGAACCCTGGTGCCGACCCTCGCCAATTACCTGCTCAAGCCTCACGAACATCATGCGGACGGTACGCCGGTGGTGGCGCCGTCGAGCAACCCGCTGGTGAAATTCCAGCGCGGGTTCGAGCGCCAGTTCGAGGCGTTTCGCGGGGTTTACCACGGGGCATTGGAGAGTGCCTTGCACCACCGTCGTATCGCGGTGATCGCGATGCTGGCGTTCGTCGCCGTGTCGTTTGCGCTGGTGCCATTCCTGGGTCGCAACTTCTTCCCCGACGTCGACTCCGGGCAGATCCTGTTGCATGTGCGTGCACCGATCGGCACGCGGGTCGAGAGCAATGCGCGGCTGGTCTCGCAGATCGAGAACACCATTCATAACGTGATCGAGCCCCGGGAGCTGGCGGCCATCGTCGACAATATCGGCCTGGCCATCAGCGGGATCAACGTGGCCTACAACAACACCGGCACCGTGGGTTCACAGGACAGCGACATCCAGATCAGCCTGAAAGAGGGCCATCGTCCCACCGCCGAATACATGCGCGAACTGCGGGAGCGGCTGCCCCGTGAATTCCCGAATGCGGTGTTCTCGTTCCCGGCTTCGGACATCGTCGGGCAGATTCTCAACTTCGGTTCTTCGGCGCCGGTGGATGTGCAAGTCAGCGGCAATAACCTGCCCGCCAACTTCACCTACGCCAGCACGTTGCTGCGGGAAATCCGGCGGGTGCCGGGTGTGGTGGATGCGCGTATCCAGCAGTCGCGGCAACTGCCCACGTTCAAGATCGATGTGGACCGTACCCAGGCCCAACTGGTGGGCCTGAACGAGCGCGACGTGACCAACAGCCTGGTGGTCAACCTGGCGGGTTCCAGCCAGGTGGCGCCGACGTTCTGGCTCAACCCGGCCAACGGCGTGTCTTATCCGATTGTGATGCAAACCCCGCAGTACGGCCTCGACACCCTGGCCGCCCTGCATAACCTGCCGTTGAGCGGCAGCCCCGGTTCGGCGCAAGACCAGACCCTCGGCGGCCTGGCGTCCATCGAACGCAGCCACGCGAACTCGGTGGTGACCCAGTCGGACATCCAGCCGGTGGTCGAGGTGTTGACCGCAATCCAGGGCCGCGACCTCGGTGCCGTCGCCGCCGACATCCAGAAGATCATCGCCGCCCACGCCAGCGAAGTGCCCACCGGCTCCAAGGTGCTGTTGCAGGGCCAGGTGCAAACCATGAACGCGGCCTTCGGTGGCCTGTTGTTTGGCCTGCTTGGCGCGGTGGTGCTGATCTACCTGCTGATCGTGGTCAACTTCCAGTCCTGGGCTGACCCGTTCGTGATCATCACCGCCTTGCCGGCGGCGCTCGCGGGCATCGTGTGGATGCTGTTCATCACCCACACGCCGCTGTCGGTACCGGCGCTGACCGGGGCGATCATGTGCATGGGCGTGGCCACCGCCAACGCCATCCTCGTGGTGAGCTTCTGCCGCGAACGCCTGGCCGTGCACGGGGATGCGGTGCAGGCGGCGCTTGAAGCCGGCTTTACCCGTCTGCGCCCGGTATTGATGACCGCGATTTCGATGATCATCGGCATGGCGCCGATGGCGCTGAGCCTGGGGGAGGGCGGCGAACAGAACGCCCCGCTGGGCCGTGCGGTCATCGGCGGGCTGGCCTTCGCCACCATTGCCACGTTGTTCCTGGTTCCGCTGATTTTCAGTCTTGTGCACGGGCGGCGTCAGCACGCCACGCTTGCGACCACCGCCACTCAAGGGGTTTGACATGTCTGCTTCCGTTTCCAATCCGGGTTCGCCCCGCCGTAAATCCCGTGGTCTGCTCTGGCTGTTGCTGGGGCTGGTGGTCCTGGTTGCCGTGGTGGTATTCGGCATCGGTGTGCGCGCCAGCGAATCCCATGACCTGAAAACCTGGACCGATGCCCAGGCGTTGCCCAGCGTGATCCTGATCACCCCGAGCGTGCAGCCCCAGGGTCCGATCCTGAACCTGCCGGGGCGTCTTGAGGCGTACTCCCGGGCGTCGATCTTTGCCCGGGTCAATGGCTACCTCAAGACCTGGAACGTCGACATCGGCGACCACGTGAAGGCCGGGCAACTGCTGGCCGAAATCGACACGCCGGAGCTCGATCAGCAACTGCTGCAAGCCAAGGCGGTGCTGGCTTCGGCCCAGGCCGACGAGTCGCTGGCACAGACCACCGCCAAGCGCTGGCAGGCAATGCTTTCGTCGGACTCGGTGTCGCGCCAGGACGTGGATGAGCGCACCGGCGACCTGACTGCCAAGCAGGCCAAAGTGGTCGCGGCCAGGGCCAACGTCGACCAGTTGGTTGCCACCAAGGGCTTCCAGCGTTTGACTGCGCCGTTCGCCGGCGTGGTCACTGCACGCTCCACCGATGTGGGGGCGTTGATCAGTGCCGGTGGTGCCACTGGCAAAGAGCTGTTCGCGGTCTCCGACGTCAGCCGCCTGCGGGTGTATGTGCAGGTGCCGCAGTCGTCGGCGCCGCAGATCCAGGTGGGCACCGTGGCGCGTCTGAGCGTGCCGGAGTATCGCGGTGAAACCTTCAACGCCAAGGTGATCGCCACTGCCGATGCGGTGAACGCCGCGTCCGGCAGCACCCTGGTGCAACTGTTGGTGGAGAACCCCGGCAGCCGCCTGTTGCCGGGCGGCTACACCAGCGTGCAGTTCACCTTGCCGGTGCAGACCGACGTGCTGCGCCTGCCTGCCAGCGCCCTGGTGTTCGATGACAAGGGCATGCGCGTGGCCACCCTCGACGCGAATAATCATGTGCACTTCAAGACCGTGACCATCGCCCGGGACTTCGGTGACAGCGTGGAAATCGGCAGCGGCCTGGTCGCCACCGACCGCGTGATCGACACCCCGCCCGACGGCCTGGCCGACGACGATTCGGTGCAACTGGCCGCCAATCCCGTGGAGGCCAAACCCCATGGCTAAGCGCACTTGCCTGGTATTGGTCGCGACCCTGGGCCTGGGCGCCTGCCATCTTGCGCCGCCGCTGGACGTGCCGGAGGTACCCATTGCCGCGCAGTTCCATACCCAGGGACCGTGGACCGTCGGCACGCCGAACGACCAGGCGAGTCGCGACGGTTGGTGGCACATCTACAAGGACCCGCAACTGGACGCGATGGAGCAGCAGTTGCTGCAAAGCAACCCGGACTTGAGCGCGGCACTGGCTCACTATTCCCAGGCCCAGGCGTTTTTGGCCCAGGCGCAATCCGGGCTGTTTCCAAAGCTGATCGGTTCCAGCAATGCCCAGCGCATTCGCCAGTCGGACACCCGGCCACTGCGCTCGGCCAGCCCGCCGAATGTTTACGATTCCGGGACAGTGGGGGTAGAGCTGGACTATGAAGTCGACCTCTGGGGCCGTGTGCGCGACACCGTTGCCGCCGGCACCAGCGACGCCCAGGCCGCCAAGGCCGACCTGGCTTCGGTGCGCTTGAGTTTGCAGGCACAGTTGGCCGACAGCTATATCCGCCTGCGTGGCATCGACCGGCAAGACCAGTTGCTGCAGGAAACCAGCGATGCCTATGCCAAGGCTTTGAGCCTGACCGAAGGCTTGCACGGCGGCGGTATCGTCTCCGGGCTGGACGTGGCGCGGGCGCGTACCCAACTGTCGACGGTCAAGTCGCAGCTGAGCCAGAATTTGGTGCAGCGTGCAGTGCTTGAACACTCGATAGCGGCGATGCTGGGTGAGTCCGCATCGACCTACACGATTGCCCCAAGCGTTGCGGATATCGCCTTGCCCGGCGTGCCCACCGGTGTACCGTCTACGCTGTTGCAGCGTCGGCCGGACATCGCCGCTGCCGAGCGCCGGATTGCCTCGGCCAATGCACGCATAGGGGTGGCGAAAGCCGCCTGGTTCCCGGCCCTTACCCTGAGTGCCCAGGGTGGTTTCCAGAGTGATGAGTTCGCGCACTTGTTGAGCGCGCCCAACATTTTCTGGGCAATTGGCCCGTCGCTGCTGGGGACGATTTTTGACGGCGGCGCGCGCCAGGCCGGGGTGGACAATGCCAAGGCGGCAACAGATGAAGCCGCAGCCAAGTATCGTGGTGTAGTGTTGACCGCGTTCGAGCAGGTGGAGAACAACCTGTCGATCATCTCCGGGCTCGACACCGCCCTGGTTGACCAGCGCGATGCGGCGGCAGCCGCGCAGTACGCCGAGGACTTGTCCCTGGCCCGCTATCGCCAGGGTGGCGCGGCGTACCTGGACGTGGTGACGGCGCAGGTAGCGTCGTTGCAGGCACAGCGCACGGTGCTGGATCTGCAGACTCAACAGTTAAGCGCCAACGTAGGGCTGATCAAGGCACTGGGTGGCGGCTGGAACCTGGCCCAGTTGGCCGCCACCCCGAAATTGAACCCCAAGGAGTAATAAGCATGACTGATTACGTACCGCCAAAAGTCTGGACCTGGAAGACCCAAAACGGCGGCACCTTCGCCAGCATCAACCGGCCCATTGCCGGCGCGACCCACGACAAGGAATTGCCGGTAGGCCGTCATCCGTTGCAGCTGTATTCGTTGGCAACGCCCAATGGCCAGAAGGTCACGATCCTGCTGGAAGAGCTGCTGGCCCTGGGTCACAAGGGTGCGGAATACGATGCGTGGTTGATCAGGATCGGTGACGGCGACCAGTTCGGCAGTGGCTTCGTCGGGGTCAATCCGAACTCGAAGATTCCCGCGCTGCTGGACCGCAGCGGGTCCAAGCCGATTCGGGTGTTCGAGTCGGGTGCGATCCTGCAGTACCTGGCCGAGAAGTTCGGCGCGTTCCTGCCCACCGAACCGGCGGCCCGTGCCGAATGCCTGTCGTGGTTGTTCTGGCAGATGGGCAGCGCGCCGTACCTGGGCGGTGGTTTCGGGCATTTCTATGCCTACGCGCCGACCAGGATCGAATACGCCATCGACCGCTTCGCCATGGAAACCAAGCGCCAACTGGACGTACTGGACAAGCAATTGGCCGAGCACGAATACATTGCCGGGGATGAGTACACCATCGCCGACATGGCGATCTGGCCGTGGTACGGCGGCCTGGTGAAAGGCCGCTTGTATGAGGCGGGGGAGTTTCTCTCGGTGCAGGATTACAAGCACGTCGTGCGCTGGGCCAATGCCATCGAAGCGCGGCCGGCGGTGCAGCGTGGGCGCCGGGTCAACCGTGTGTCGGGCGAGCCGTCAGAGCAACTGCGCGAGCGGCATGAGGCGTCGGACCTCGACTGACACGGCGCTCCCTGTGGCGAGGGAGCTTGCTCCCGCTGGGCTGCGCAGCAGCCCCAAAACCTGCGCCCACGTTCTACCTGAAAGAATGCGGGCTGCTTATTGGGGCCGCTTCGCAGCCCAGCGGGAGCAAGCTCCCTCGCCACAGGTTTCAGCGGTGCCTTCACGGCGTTCCCACTTGGCGATCACCAGCGGTGCCAGAGCATTGCCCAGCACGTTCAACGCGGTGGTCGGCATTTCCATCAGGCGATACACCCCGGCGATGAAGGCGATGCCCTCCAACGGCAAGCCAGCACTCGCCAGGGTCGCCGACAGAATCACGAACATGAACCCCGGCACCCCGGCCGCGCCCTTGGATGTCAGCACCATGGTCACCACCAGCAGGGCCTGGTCGCCAAGGCTCAGGTCGATGCCATACAACTGCGCCACAAACAGCGTGCCGATCCCCAGGAACAGCGACGCACCGTCCAGGTTGAACGAATACCCCACCGGCACCACAAAGCTCACCAGCGAAGGCGGCACGCCGTAGGTTTCGAGTTTCTTCATCAGTTGCGGCATCACCGCCGCCGAACTGGCGGTGGAGAACGCCAGGATCAGTTCGTCCTTGATATGTCGCATCAACGCAAACAGGTTGATCCCGCACAGCCGCGCGACCAGGTTGAGCACCACCAGCACGAAGAATGCAATCGACACGTAGCTGACCAGGATCAGCTTGGCCAACGGCAACAGCGAGCTGAACCCGAAATTGGCCACGGTCACTGCGATCATCCCGAACACGCCGATGGGCGAATAGGCCATGATCATCGACGTGACCTTGAACATCGCCTCCGACACCCCGCGCAGCAGGGCAATCACCGGGTCCTTGCGCTCGGCCGGCAAGCGCGAAACCCCGAGGCCAAACATCACCGCGAAGAACAGCACCGACAGCAAGCTGCCCTGGGCCATGGCGTTGATCACGTTGTCCGGAATGATCCCGACAATGATCTGCCCCAGGCTGTGGCCGCCGCCGGCGCTGCTAGTGGGCAAGGTCACGGCACTCGCTTGCAGGCTGGCCAGTTCGGTACCGGCGCCCGGCTGGAGCAGGTTGCCCATCACCAGCCCGACGATGATCGCCAGGGTGGTGATGCAGAAGAAATAGCCCAGGGACTTGACCCCGATGCGTCCCAGGGATTTACCGTCACCGTGCCCGGCAATGCCCACCACCATGCAGGCAAACACGATGGGCACGACGATCATCTTCATCAGCTTGATAAAGATATCGCCCGCCGGTTGCAGCAGGTTGTCCACCAGCCACGGCCGGGATTCGGGAAAACGGTGCAGCAGGGCGCCGATGGCGATGCCGGCGAGCAAGCCGATCAGGATTTGCCAGACCAGCGCGATGCGGGGCTTGTGCATGGGAATGCCTCATTTATATCAATGATTATGAGTGTTGTTCTAGGCAGTCAATGAGCGGCCATCCCTGGCCGCCGGGTGGGGCGGGAATCCGTCAGCGCAATCGATGGCACGCTTCATTCAGGCGACGGCAACCTTCTTCAATCACGTCAAGCGAGCTGGCGAAAGACAGGCGGATATACGGCGACATGCCGTACGCCGCACCACTCACGGTGGCCAGGCCGTGTTCCCGCAGCAGGTACTCGGCCAGTTGTGTGTCACTGTCGATCCGCTCGCCGTGGGCGGTGGTCTTGCCCATCAGCCCGGCGACGTTGGCGAACACGTAGAACGCGCCATCCGGTGGCGTGAAGCTCACGCCGGGAATGTCTTCGAGCAGGCCCAGCATGCGTTCGCGGCGTTGCTGGTACACCTCGCGCATCCCGGCGATGGGCGCCTGGTCGCCAGCGAAGGCGGCAACTGCGGCAGCCTGGCTGAGGGAACTGGGGCAGGTGGTGGTTTGCGAAAGCAGCTTGGCAATGGCCGCGATCAGCCAGGCCGGGCCGGCACCGAAACCCAGGCGCCAGCCGGTCATGGCGTAGCCCTTGGAGGCGCCGTTGACGATCAGCGTGCGCGGCTTCAGGTCCGGTGCGAGTCGGGTCAGGGAAACGTGGCGGGCATCGTCGTAGACGAAGTGCTCGTAGATCTCGTCCGCCATGATCAGCACATGGGGATGGCGCCGCAGCGCCGCGGCCAGGGCCAGCAGTTCGGCCTCGTTGTACACCGCGCCGCTGGGGTTGTTCGGGCTGTTGAGGATCACCCATTTGCTGCGCGGGGTGATCGCTTGTTCCAGGGCCTGGGGCGACAGTTTGAACCCCAGTGACTCGTCGCCGGGAATGATCACCGGCGTCGCGTCATTCAGCCGTGCGATGTCCGGGTACGACACCCAATACGGCGTGTGCACGATGACTTCGTCGCCGCGATTCAGGGTCGCCGCCAGGGCGTGATAAATGATGTGCTTGCCACCGCACCCGGCAATCACTTCGTCCAGCCCATAGTCCAGCTGGTTATCGCGCTTGAGCTTGAGGCAGATCGCCTGGCGCAGGGCGAGGGTGCCGCTGGTGGCGGTGTAGTGGGTGTCGCCACCGTGCATCGCGGCGCTGGCTGCTTCGAGGATATGCGCGGGTGTATCGAAGTCCGGCTCGCCCACGGTGAAGTTGACGATGTCCCGGCCCTGGGCGCGCAGTTCGCTGACCAGTGCGTTGGCGGCGATGCTCGGGGAGGGCGCGATGCCCAGCACCCGGTCGGACAGAAAGGCAGTGCTCATGATGACTCCCCTCAGCCTGCCAGGCCGGCCTGTTGCAACACCTTGTCGATCCAGCTCTGGCGCACCGCACCGCTGGCAATTTCGGCTTTGACTTGCTCTTCATGGGCCGCGTGTTGCGCGGCCTTGCGCAATACTTCGGCGGCGTCGGCCTGGGAGAAGGCGACCAGGCCGTCTTCGTCACCCACCAGCACATCCCCCGGGTTGATCAGCATGCCGCCGATGGACACCGGCACATTCACCTCGCCCGGGCCGGTCTTGTAGGGGCCGCAATGCACCACGCTGCGGGCGTAGCAAGGGGTGTCCTCGAAGCTCGCGACATCGCGAATCGCCCCGTCAATCACAAACCCCACGCAGCCGCGTTGCTGGGCGTAGAGCTTGACCAGTTCGCCGATCACCGCGTTGTTGGTGTCGCCCTGGGCGTCCACCACCAGCACGTGGCCCGGCTCCAGCATGCTCAGGGCCTTGTAGATCAGCAGGTTGTCGCCGGGGCGGGTTTTCACCGTGAGCGCGGTGCCCACCAGCTTGCCGGTGCGGTTGTAGCGGTTCAGCCCACGGGCACCGATGTGCCGGCCGAGGTTGTCGCTGATGTGCGGGGTGACCACGTGAGTGAAGGCTTCAAGCACTTCGGCGCAAGCCAGAGGTGGGTTGGGGAGGATGCGGGAACCGGGCAAGGACATGGCTGTAACTCCGATTGATCTTATGGGTCTGTGGCTAGATCTTAGGAGTGATGAACATACAGTTTTAGCGATATTTTATTATCTGATAGGATCGCTTTTTCTCATGGGAGATAGCCGATGATCACGTTCAAGCAAATCGACGCGTTGTACTGGATTGCCGAGCTGGGCAGTTTCGAGGCGGCGGCGAACAAGCTGAACATGTCGCAGTCGGCGATTTCCAAGCGCATCCAGGAGTTGGAAGAAACCTTCGATGTGGAGATTTTCGACCGCAGCAAACGCAATGCGCGGTTGACGGAAAAGGGCGCCGAGTTGCTCGACTACGCCAAGGACCTGCTGGAGCGTCGTGACTACATGCTGGAGCGGGTCAGCACCCGTGAAGTGCTGGTGCGCAGGTTTCGCCTGGGGGTGACGGAATTGACGGCTTTCACCTGGTTGCCGGCGCTGGTGGAGGCGTTGCGCGAGGCCTATCCCAAGGTGCAGATCGAACCGTCGGTGGAGTTGAGCAGTGAGCTGTTTCGCAAGCTGGAGAGTGATGAGCTGGACCTGGTGATCGTGCCTGATGCCTACAGTGATTCGCGCTTCCTGAGTACGCCGCTGGGCAGTGTGGAAAACGCCTGGATGTGCGCACCGTGGTTGGTCAGTGAGCCTGATCCGGTGGGGCTTGAGGCGTTGGCGGGGTACACGGTGCTGACCCAGGGTTCGCACTCGGGGACGGGCTTGATTTATGAGCGCTGGTTGGCAGCGCATGCTGTGCAGATGCCGCGCAAGTTGACCAGTCATAACCTGTTGGTGCAGGTCGGGCTGGCGCTGTCGGGGGTGGGGGTGAGTTATTTGCCCAAGGGGTGTTTGTCGCATTTGATCGAGCGCGGGGAGCTGCGCGCGCTGGTGACGGAACCGGCGCTACCGAGGGTTGGGTATGTGGCGTTGCATCGCGGGGATCGGCAGTTTGGCTTGAACCAGAATGTGGCGCAGTTGGCGGTGCAGTGTTGTGATTTTTCGCGGTTGTTGTTTTAGTTTTTCGAAGCAGTGAGCGAGTCCTTAAAGACCTACCCGGTGTAATCCATCATGAAACGCCATTTCGAAGATTTGCAGCTGGGCAGCATCGAGCTGTTCTGCCTGGCCGCCGAGGCCAGCAGCTTTACCGCCGCCGCCCAGGTGGCAGGCGTGACCCCGGCGGCGGTGAGCCGCAGCATCTCGCGGTTGGAAGAGCGCCTGGGCTCCCGGCTGTTTGTGCGCACCACCCGCAGCATCCGCCTGACCGATGGCGGCCGGACATTTTTCGAGCAATGCCGCCAGGCGCTGACGCAACTGGTGGAAGCCCAGCAGGAAATGATGGGCGCGCAATCGGTGCCGTCCGGGCTGTTGCGCATCAGCATCCCGACCACCTACGGCCATCACCGGATCCTGCCGCTGCTGCCGAAATTCCGTGGGCTGTACCCGCAAGTCAGCGTGGATATCCACATCAGCAACCGCAACATCGATTTCGTCGCCGAAGGTTATGACCTGGCCATTCGCGTGCGGGCCCAGCCGGACTCGACGCTGATTGCGCGGTTGCTGGAAGACGCCAGGCTGGTGGTGGTCGCGACGCCGTCATACCTGAAGCGTGCCGGCACGCCCCAGGCCCTGGAGGATTTGCCGAACCATGAGTGCATCCAGTACGAATTGCCGAGCAACGGGCGGCGCATTTCCTGGCTGTTCCAGGTGGACGGCAAGGAGCGGGAGTTTGCCGGGGAAGCAGGCTACAGCTGCTCTGACGACGTGCTGGGTGGCGTAACCCTGGCCAAGCACGGCGCGGGGTTATTCCAGACCTACAAGTTCATCGTCGAGGAGGAGTTGGCCAACGGCAGCCTGGTGGAGGTCTTGCAGCCTTACGGCGGGCGCTCACGGCCGTTTACCTTGCTGTATCCCCATGGCCGCTATGTGCCCCATCGGGTGCGGGCGTTTGTGGATTTTCTGCTGGAGCATCGCGCCGAATGGGCGGCGCTGTAGCGGCGGATAAGTCCCAGGTCAGCATCAGTTGGCCAATGGCAGTATCGATGGCATCAGCGTCGACGCCATCCCGGGCCAGGATCGACACGCCTTGCAGAAAACTGTCGTAGACCGTGGCCATGGCACGTGCATTGGTCTCGGCCGGTAACTGGCCTGCGCGGATGCCGCGCTCGACACAATGCACGATGCCCGCCCGTGTGCGCCCTCGCGAATGGGTCAGCCCATGGGTGACTTGTGCGTTCTCGGGGGAGGGCGCGCTCATCACGCCCAGGGCTACCATGCAGCCTTTGGGATGCCCCTCTTCACACTGCATGCGTGCCGATTGGCGCAACGCCGTCTCGATGGCCTGGCGCGGTGGCAGGCTGTCATCCCAGAGGCATTCGGTGACCTGGGCGAACGTCGCCAGATAACGCTGCACGCACTCCTGGAACAGCGCGTCCTTGGAGCCGAACGCCGCGTAGAAACTCGGCGCGGAGATGCCGCCGCCCAATCCGGCTTTCAACTGGCTCAGGGACGTCGCGTCGTAACCGTGCTGCCAGAACAGGTGCATGGCCTGTTCCACGGCCTGGTCGCGGTCGAAGGTGCGGGGGCGGCCCATCTGTGCCATGTGGAAATCCTCTCGGGTGACGAGATAAATACTAGTCGATACATAAGTCGTTGACAACGCTGCGTGGGTCGCCCAACATTTATATCGATCGGTATTTAAGTCCTCTCGCTCAAGGAGTTTCCCTGTGACCCCCTCAACCACCTTATCGGCAGACGCCGTTCCCGACCGCTTGCCCGTCGGCGCCTTGCTCGCCCTGGCCATGACCGGTTTTATCTGCATCGTCACCGAAACCCTGCCGGCGGGCCTGTTGCCGCTGATCAGCGATGGGCTGGGAGTTTCAGCGTCCATGGCCGGGCAGATGGTCACCGCGTATGCGCTGGGCTCGGTGCTGGCGGTGATCCCGCTGACCATCGCGACTCGCGGCTGGCGGCGACGCAATGTGCTGCTGCTGACCATCGTTGGTTTTCTGCTGTTCAATTCCATCACGGCGCTGTCCTCCCACTACGGGCTGACGTTGCTGGCGCGGTTCCTCGCCGGGATGGCGGCGGGGCTGGCCTGGAGTTTGTTGGCCGGCTATGCGCGGCGCATGGTTGAGCCACATCAGCAGGGCAAGGCGTTGGCGCTGGCCATGGTAGGAACGCCGATTGCCCTGTCACTCGGCGTACCGCTGGGCACCTGGCTGGGTGGGCTGGTGGGCTGGCGCACCACGTTCGGGATCATGTCGGCACTGACCCTGGTGCTGATTGTCTGGGTGCTGGTGAAAGTGCCGGATTACCCCGGCCAGTCGGCCCATCAGCGCATGCCGTTGCGCAAGGTGCTGACCACGCCGGGTGTGCGGCCAGTGCTGGCGGTGGTGATCTCATGGATGCTCGCCCATAACATTCTCTATACCTACATCGCGCCGTTCGTGGCTCCGGCGGGCTTGGTGGACCGTGTGGATCTGGTGTTGTTGGTGTTTGGTATAGCGGCGCTGCTCGGGATTTGGGTGACTGCCCGGTTGGTGGATGTGGCGTTGCGCAAGACGGTGCTGGTCAGCCTGGCGGGCTTTGCGGCGACGTGTTTGGCGTTTGGTTTTCTGGCGCAGGTGCCGGGCGTTATTTACCTCGGCGTGGCGGTGTGGGGCTTGAGTTTTGGCGGCGCTGCGACGTTGCTGCAAACCGCACTGGCGGATGCTGCCGGAGATGGGGCGGATGTTGCGTTGTCGCTGAACGTGGTGGCATGGAACAGCGCGATCGCCGGAAGCGGCGTGGTGGGTGGCGTGTTGCTGGATACCTGGGGCGTGGCGTCTTTCCCATGGGCAATGTTGGTGTTGCTGGCGGTGGGCTTCGCGATTGTGTGGTGCGCGCGACTCCATGGCTTCAAGCCGGGGCACCGGGCCCACGGTAAACCTGTGGTCGGCGGGCACTGATATTTCCAAAGTCTTTGGAAAAACCGCTTCTAACATCAGACAAATCTTAAAATAACCTGCTGCTCGGCCGATATCCCGGGGCATAGGCTTTATCACCCCCGGGAGTATCGGCATGCGCATCAAGAGAATGTATGCAATCCATGTTGGCCTGTTGTTCAGCCTGTCCGGTGCCTGCATGGCCGCGAGCCCGGTGGGGCAGGGAGTCATCTCGTTTCACGGCAGCATCGTCGAAGCGTCTTGCACACCGCTCGCCGTGGCCAACGGGATGAAACTCAACAATTGCCCTACGTCCGCACGCGGCAGCGCCATCAGCGTGCGCAGTGTGCAACCGGTGGGCTCGGTCACGGCCCTCGACCACAGCGCCGTGAACGTGAAGCTGGTCGCCGACAGTGGCCGGGGAGACCGCTATTACCAGCAGCAATATGCGTTGGTGGATGGCCAAGGGAGGCCTGTGACGTCGGGGCAGTATCTGATTACATTAACGTCACCTTGAGAGATGGCAGTGGATCAACCCGATGAACCTGACTGGACACAACCTCGCGCTCCTGACTTCCCTCAGCGTCTTGCTTGAGGAGAGGAACGTCACGCGGGCGGCGGCGAAGCTCAACCTGACGCAGTCGGCGTTATCCGCGCAGTTGTCGCGGTTGCGTGACCTGTTCGGCGACCCTTTATTGATGCCTGCTCAGTCCGGAAAAGGCATGGTGCTGACAGCACGTGCCGAACATTTGCGTCAGCCGTTGCGCCAGGCGTTGCAGGTACTGGGGACGGTGGTCGGTGACCTTCCATGCTTTGATCCTGCCAAGTCGGACCGGACCTTTGTGATTGGCGCGAACGATAACGCCGCTGCGATCGTCGCGCCCCGGCTGGTGCAGCTTGTGCAGGCTGCGAGTCCTGGGGGCATCCGGGTTTCGATACGTGCGATCGACCAGGTGTTGCTTGGCGATCAGTTGGAAAGCGGCGAGATTGACGTCGCGCTGGTATCACACAGCCGTATCGGGAACCTGTCGCACGAGTTGCTGCTGCAGGAAGAATTCAAGATGGCCCAGCGCGCCGATCACCCTCGCGGATCCGCGCCACCAACGCTGGAGGAATACCTGGGCCTGGAGCATGTGGTGGTGTCGGGTGCCGTGAACAGCTTTCACGGTTTTATTGATGATGTGCTCGCGCAGAAGGGGCGTGCGCGCCGTGTCGCGGTGTCGGTGCCTTACTACAGCATCGTTCCATTGCTGCTGCAGAACAGCGACTGTGTAAGTGTGCTTCCGTCCTGTTTCCTGAGCCGTTATGAGCGCTCGCTGGCGGCCCTTGCTCTGCCCCTCGAGGTGCGCGACTTCAGTTTGTTCTCTGCCTGGCATCCACGGTTCGACAAGGACCTGGCACATCTCTGGTTGCGCGAACAACTCAAGCTCTGCGTGCTTTCCTGACGACATCAGGCCCTGGCAGGTATCTACGCCACACATACCTGGCATGCGGAGTTTCGATTTCAACTATAAAAAACGCTTGAATAGGATGCCGCCGATTCCAACTGGAGAGCTGCACCATGACCAAGCTGACATTTACCCGCGTGTTGAATTACACGGCCCTTGCTGCTGCCCTGGCACTGGGAGCCATCGCGGCACCGGCGGTGGCAGTTGCCGCCGCGCCCCAAGTCAAAACCCAGGCCCCTGGTTACTATCGCACGATGCTTGGAGATTTCGAGGTCACCGCGCTGAGTGACGGCACCATCGATGCACCGTTCGACAAATTGCTGAATGAGCCGGCTGCCAAGACCACTACCGCACTGCGCAAGGCGTTCCTCGGGGTGCCCACCGAGACCTCGACGAACGCGTATCTCGTCAATACCGGCACTCGGCTCATCCTGATCGATACCGGCGCTGGTGCGCTCTTCGGGCCGACCCTGGGCAAGCTCGCGGCCAACCTGCAGGCAGCCGGCTACAAGCCGGAGCAGGTCGATGACATCCTTCTCACGCACATGCACCCGGACCACGTGGGTGGGCTGGTTGCCGAAGGGGTGATGGTGTTTCCGAACGCCACGGTACACGCCGACAAGCGTGACGCCGATTACTGGCTCTCGCCGGCGAGGCTGGAGCCTGCCTCGGCCGACGCCAACAGCTTCGTACCCGAGTTCGCGAAGGGTGCAATGGCTTCCTTGAACCCGTATATCGCGCTTGGAAAGTTCCAGCCTTTCCAGGGCAGCGGGGAGATCCTGCCGGGGTTCAAGGCGCTGTCCAGTTATGGCCATACCCTGGGGCACACCAGCTATCTGGTTGAGAGCAAAGGCCAGAAGATGATTGTCGCCGGTGATCTGATCCACGCCGGTGCCGTGCAGTTTGCCGACCCGTCGGTGACTATCGAGTTTGATACGGACAAGAAAGCCGCCACCACGGCCCGCGAGACCGTGTTCAGCCTGGCTGCGAAAGAGGGCGCGCTGGTCGGCGCGGCGCACCTCTCGTTTCCCGGCCTGGGGCATTTGCGTGGTCAGGGCGCCGCGTGGCAATGGGTGCCGCTGAATTACTCAACCGAACTGAAGTGACTCGCGATTAGTACGCTTCACGGGGAATCATGGAAATAAACTCCGACCTGAAGATACCTTCCATGACCTGCATGAAATCCGAGGCGAGCTTGGAGCGCTGCTGGTGACCCGGAAATACCATCGAAACCTCGAAGGGTATGTCCTGGTCCAGCGCTCTGAACGTAAGGCCCGGGTATTTCGAGTAGGAGGCGGTGAATGGATCACACACGGTGATGCCGAGCCCCCCGGACACCATTCCGCAGGCGGAGTGCGCGGCGGTGGTTTCAACGCTGGAGACGCCTGCAACACCCCGAGCCTCCATGGCTGATGTGATGCGTCGCTGCAAAGGATTGTTGGCGTTCAGGGTAATCAGGCGTCGCCCGTGCAAATCCTCCAGGGTCACCACGTCTTTGGTGGCCAACATATCGTTGGCCGGCATCACGCACACCGCGCTGATGGGTGGCAGGTTGATCACCTGGATCCCGGGATATTCCCCTGAAGGAATCTGCACAAAACCAATATCGATCTGGTTGGCAGACGTCAGTTCCAGGATGCCCACCGAGTTGCGCACATCCAACGAGGTTCTGACCTCGGGGTGCTTTCGCGCGAATCGGCATACCCCCTCAGCCACCACACTGAGCCCCAGCGTGCTCATTGAACTGATCCTCAATGTGCCGGTGCGCAGCGTCACAAGGTCCTCTGCAACCCGCTCGATGCGTTCTATGCCTTGATAAAACTTGTCCACCTCCGCGTACAACACCTGTGCTTCCGCCCCGGGAATGAGGCGATTGCCTTCACGGCGAAACAGTCGAAGGGAAAGGACAATTTCGAGGTCGCGGATGAGCCGGCTGATGGCCGGTTGACTGACCTGAAGTGCCTCGGCGGCGATAGTCATGCTTCCGGTGAGCATGACCGCCCTGAAAGCTTCCAATTGGCGAGGATTGAGTTTCATTGTGGCTCTTGATCGAATGTTGGAGGGCGCATTTTTGCGAGCGTATAACATTTTGTTATGTGCGTCCAACCTGTTGCCGGTTTGCTATAAGCATGTAACGGCGCGATGATTTAGTTGCGTGGTTTTACCAAAGAAAAGCAGTTCCCGTTATTAATATCGGGTGCCGCTTAAGTAAAAATAAAAAAGAGGATAGCGCGTGCTGAATTATACCGTCCGCAGGTTGTTACTTCTGCTTCCGATGCTGCTGGGAGTCTCCATTGTGGTCTTCCTGGTCATGCACTTTATTCCGGGAGATCCTGCGCAGCTGGCAGCAGGTCCGGATGCAACAGCGGAAGATGTTGCGCAAATAAGGCAAAACTACGGATTGGATAAGCCGCTAATCAATCAATACCTTATTTATGTCAGGAAAGTTGTCGTGGGTGATTTTGGCGAGTCATTCCAGACATTCACGCCCGTGCTCGAAGGTATAGCCAGAACTCTTCCCGCCACGATTGAACTGACCGCTGCCGGAATGTTGCTTGCCGTCATCATTGGCGTTCCCCTCGGTATTGCGGCCGCTTTGAAGCCCAGAGGCTTCCTTGATAGTTCGCTGACCACCGTTGCAGTTCTGGGCATATCAATGCCTGGCTTCTTTCTGGGACTGATATTGATGCTGATCTTTTCAGCCAACCTCGGATGGTTGCCGCCGACCGGCAGAGGCGGGCTGCAACACCTGATATTACCGGCCTTGACACTTGGTTTGCCGTATGTTGCAACTTTTTCACGGCTGGCCCGATCCACCATGATGGATGTGCTGAGGGAAGATTATATTCGTACTGCCTATGCGAAAGGTGTACCGAGTTACAAGGTAGTACTCAAGCATGCACTTTCCAATGCGGCCATTCCATTGGTGACAGTATTCGGTATGGACTTCGGCCGGTTACTGGGTGGCGCGGTTATTGTCGAGACAGTATTTGCCTGGCCGGGAATGGGGCGGCTCTTGATTGATGCAATCATGGCTCGGGATATTTATGTCGTCCAAGGCACAGTTCTTGTGTTTGCCGCGGTGGTGGTAATTATCAACTTAATGGTGGATTTGGTTTATGGCGTCCTCGACCCTCGCGTCACTTACAACTGAGGCCGATATGAAACTTCCGAAAAAATATCGGTTGGGCTTTGTCAGTTTCCTTATTTCCAATAAGCGCTGGTTCGCGTTTGCTTCATTGATCGTGATTCTGGTGATGGTTGCTGCGGCGATAGCTGCCCCTTTGTTGTTTGATTGGGATTCGGTCACCAAGATCAACTTATCAACGTCCCTTGTCGAGCCCGGTGCAAGTTCCTGGCTCGGCACGGACCAATTGGGCCGTGACTTGTTGGGTCGAGTCGTGTGGGGGGCACGAATTACGCTCACCGTCGCAGTTTCAAGTGTCAGCATTGCGATGGTCATTGGCATCGCTTTAGGTGCGGCGTGTGGCTATTACAACGGCGCCATCGCCGGGGTGGTGATGCGGGTCATGGACTCGATGATTGCATTTCCCCGGACACTGGTTGCCATTCTGGTCATCACGGTGGCGGGCAACAGCATAGTAAGCCTGACACTGGCCATCGCCATTTCAACGATCCCGATTTACGTGCGTTTCTTTGCCGGGCCGGTCATGGCATTGAGAAACCGCGAGTTTGTATTGGCCTCCAAGTCGATTGGCGTCAGCGATCTGCGGCTGCTGCTGATACATATCCTGCCGAATATCGGTTCGCTGGTCATTATCCAGGCCACCGTCTCGCTGGCTGAAGCAATCCTCATTGGTTCCGGGCTCAGCTTTCTGGGGCTTGGCCCGCCGCCGCCCACCCCGGAGTGGGGCTCGATGATTGCCGAGTCGCGGCCGTTATTGACCACCCATCCCTACGTATTGATTGCGCCCGGATTTGCACTGGTTTTGACCATATTGAGTTTCAACATTGTGGGGGATGCGTTGCGAGACTACATCGACCCGAAATCACGTAACGCATAAATGAGTTCGGCGCGGTTAAACACGCCCTGTGTGTCCACCAGAATTATCAAGCGAGAAAGATTATGCGGCGTCTGAATTGCCTGGAAGTATTGATACGGAGTTTCGCTGTTGTCGGCATCCTTGGACTGTCGGCGGGCCTATCGTTTGTTGCCAACGCCAAAGACCTGAAGAAGCTGACATTCGTTCAAGGCGCTGATATCGATACCCTGGACCCAGCGATTTCGCGCAGTGTGCCTTCCTATAACGTGATTAATCACCTGTTTAATCGGTTGGTCGCATGGGACGGTCACGGGCATAACACGTTTGTAGCTGATTTGGCGCAGTCATGGTCAAGGTCCGAGGATGGACGGCAATGGATTTTTATCCTGAAACCGGGAATTACCTTTCATGACGGCACGGCGTTTGATGCTGCAGCGGTGAAGTTTAACCTGGACCGAATCATGAACCCCAAGCTCGGTTCTCCGCACCGGTCCTACTATGCGGATATAGCTTCGGTGGATGCGCTAGCGCCGAATGAGTTACGCATCACCACAAAAAATCCGTCACCCACAATGTTGGAGTTACTGGCAAAAGAATCTTCGTCAATCAGCAGTCCGGCCGCTGTCGTTAAATATGGACGGGCTTATGGGCACCATCCCGTCGGTACCGGGCCCTACGTATTTGATAGTTGGATACCCAACGACCAGGCCGTTATTCATAAGAACAACGCTTTTTATGGAACAACGGCAAAACCGGAAACCATCGTGTTCCGTCCGGTCAGGGAAGATTCTTCCCGAGTCATAGAGCTGCGAACGAACAATGCGGATATCGCGGCAAATTTATCGCCCGAGGCGGCTATTGAATTAAAGGAACTGAATAAATCCACCTTGCTGCGGGTACCCAGCACATTCCAGGTGTTCTTTGAAATGAACCTGACCAAACCGCCCTTTGATGACCCGCGCATACGGAGGGCGGTGAGTATGGCGATTGATCGCCAGGCATTGGTCGACAAAGTGTTGTTGGGATATGGAAAAGTACCCACTGGCCCATTTCCGGAGGGTACGCAAGCCCGACGTGAATTCCCTCCGGTGAAGTACGACCCTGATGCGGCAAGAAAAATAATTAACGAGGTATATCCAGGCGGTTATCCAGGCACCGTAGTTATATGGACCCCGGCGGGACGCTATACCAAAGATCGCCAGGTCTCGGAAGTTGTCCAAGGCTATCTTAACGCCGTGGGGCTGAAGACCGAGTTTAAGGTATGGGAATGGGCAACGTATCAAAAGAACTTGTATCGCCCCGAGCCGGGCAAGGGCACGGGCAAAGGTAGCAATGACCCAAACATGTGGTTACTGGGAACGGGCATATCTGACGCGGATATTCGTTTGCGTCGAAAGTTGTCCAGCGGCGACCCGCAGAATCTCACGGGTTACAGCAACCCTCAGGTAGACAAATTACTTCAGTTGGCCTCGCGTGAACTGGATGAAAAAACACGCATGTCCTATTACGGCCAGATTCAGCAGATTCTATGGGAACAAGACCCGGACAATCTGCCGCTGTTTGACCAGGAGCAAATAATTGGTGTGCGTAAAGCGTTGAATGGCCTGGATGTCGATTATGAAGGGACCATCGATTTGACGAATGTAGAACTTATTGAGCGGTGATTTAAATGTCGAATTTACATGCCAACGAAACACTGTTAACCGACGCTCGCCTGAGTGCTCCTCCCGCTGAACGCATGGTCAAGTACCATGATATTCCGGCACTTGAGACCGAGAAACGTCAGTTTCACGAGTTTGTCGAAGTGGACCTGGCGCACACCGTGATGCTGGTTGAACAGCAGATTCTTTCTGTGTCGGTCGGGCAAGCCATCCTCGCGGAGCTGCGGTTGATTCGGGACATGGTTCCCGCCGACTTCCCGTTTGATGTAAAGAAAGGCAGCTTCCTGCTTCAGGTTGAATCGTACCTTTTCTCCCGGATCGGCGAAGACTCGGCCGGGCAGATGCACACCGGCCGCAGCCGGATAGACCAAGGGGCAACGGTACGCCGCCTGTACGACCGCAAGCGCATCCTGGCGGTGCTGGACCGTATCAATGAGTTCCAGGTGGCGTTGATTCAGAAGGCCTCCACGCATTCGGGCACCATCATGCCCGGCTACACCCATATGCAGCATGCCCAGCCCTGGGTGTTCGGCCACTACCTTTTGAGTTTTACGTCGAGGCTGCACGACAGCTTCAGCCGCTTGATGCACGCTTACACCCGGGTCAATCGCAACCCCCTTGGTGCCGTCGGCCTGGCCGGCACGTCCTGGCCGCTGGACCGTGGGCGCACCACGCACCTGTTGGGGTTCGACAGCCTGGTAGAAAACTCCAAGCTGGGCCGCGAAGCATGGTACGCAGCAGAGACGATTGGCGCATTGTCCTTTGTCATGGCCGACCTGAACGACCTGGCAACCGACCTGCATATCTGGTCGAGCGTCGAATTTGGAACGGTGGAAAGCCACGACGGCTATTGCGGCACCAGCAGTATTTTCCCGCAGA
This sequence comes from Pseudomonas sp. F8002, assembly GCF_013385495.1. NCBI lineage: Bacteria > Pseudomonadati > Pseudomonadota > Gammaproteobacteria > Pseudomonadales > Pseudomonadaceae > Pseudomonas > Pseudomonas sp. F8002. Next base: position 22,676 of record NZ_JACAPW010000044.1, read on the forward strand.
AGAAAAACCCCAGCGGCTTGGAAACCATCAAGAAAGCTGCAGGTGGATCGGTGACCTGGCTCAGCACGGCCCTGGCCACTTTCCGGTCCGAAGGTACCGGCGACCAGGCGATGCGCGACCTGCCGTTGATCCATGATGCGCTGGCCACCACCGAAGGCATGCTGGACCTGTTTACCGGCATCATTGAAACCCTGGTGGTGCATGAGGACCGGATGACAGCCCTGCTCTCCGGGAGTTGGTGCACCGCCAGCAACCTCGCCGATGTGATCGTTCGGGACCGGGGCATCTCTTTCCGCCAGGTCCACCACATCGTGGCCCGCCTGGTGCGTAACTGCCTGTACGAGGGCGTGGCTCCTGCCGGGGTGACCGGCGCCGCACTGGATCAAGCCAGCGTGGAAACTGTCGGCTCAACCCTGGGCTACTCGGATGCCCAGGTCCGCGATGCTTTGAACCCGCGCCGTTTTGTCGAGACCCGCACTTCCGCGGGCGGCGTCGGCCCGGACGAGGTCCGGCGATTATTGTCGATCGCCCAGAACGAGCTGGAGCAGGACCGTGAGTGGGTTGCGCAGAGCCGGCGCAAGGTCGATCAATCCCGTGCCGACCTTGACGCGGCCATCTCGGCGATCGTCGATTAAAGGAGCGCCTCATGAACGAGAATTTGGTAGCCCGGGTGAAAAACCTGAGTGTCGGCTTCGGCACCAGAGGGCGCGAGACGCCGGTGGTGCGCGATGTGTCCTTCGAGGTGATGCGCGGTCAGACGCTGGCGATCGTGGGTGAGTCCGGCTCCGGCAAATCCGTCACCTCAATGGCGATGATGGGCCTGATCAAGCGCGCCGGCGGACGGGTGCTTTCGGGCTCGATGGAGCTGCAAACCAGGAATAACCAGATTGTCGACCTGGTGGCGGCGCCCGAGTCTGTCATGCGCACACTGCGGGGCTCGTCCATGTCGATGATCTTTCAGGAGCCCATGACTTCGCTGAATCCGGTCTTCAAGATCAGCGCGCAACTCATCGAAGGCATCTTGCTGCATCAGCGGTGCAGCCGTGCGCAAGCCGAAGCCCAGGCATTACGCATGCTGGACCTGGTGCGTATTCCGGATGCGAAGCAGGTCATGAACCGGTTTCCCCATGAGCTTTCCGGCGGCATGCGCCAACGGATCATGATTGCGATGTCGCTGGTCTGCGAGCCCACACTGCTGATCGCCGACGAGCCGACCACAGCGTTGGATGTGACGGTGCAGGCGCAGATCCTGCGGATTATCAAGGAGCTGCAAGATAGCCTGGCCATGGGTGTGATCTTTATCACCCACGATATGGGCGTGGTGGCGGAAGTCGCAGACCATGTGATGGTGATGAAGAAAGGCGAGACCGTTGAGCAAGGTCCGGCAAGGGCAGTGCTGCAGGAGCCCAAGCAGCCCTACACCCGGGCATTGCTGGCGGCTGTTCCAAAAATCGGCTCAATGCGTGGCACTCAACTTCCCGCAAAATTTGCCTTGATCGATGATGACGTCGCAGCGGGTGCAGAACCTGCGCCTGGCGTGGCCCCGGACTACCAGAGTCCGCCGGTGCTCAGAGTCGAGTCGTTGTCCATTCGGTACGACCTCAAAGGTGGTCTCCTCGGGAAGGTCCGGCGCCGTGTGCATGCCGTCGAAGGCATCGACTTTGATATCTACTCAGGTGAAACGCTGGCCCTGGTGGGCGAGTCCGGGTGCGGGAAATCCACCAGCGCTCGTGCGATTGCCGGGCTGATGCCGATACAGGGCGGGAATATCGTTTTCGGTGGCAAGAACCTTACGACGTTGAACAAGAGCGATATGAACTCGCTGCGCCGCGATATCCAGATGGTCTTCCAGGATCCCTATGCATCCCTGAACCCGCGTCTCACGATCGAGAACAGCCTGCTGGAGCCGCTGCATGTTCATGGCATTGCACATGGCGCGCAAGCACGAAAGCAGGTGCGAATATTGCTGGAGAAGGTGGGGCTGTCGGCGGAGCATGCACAACGCTATCCGCACGAGTTCTCGGGTGGGCAGCGACAGCGGATCTGCATCGCGCGGGCGCTGACTCTGTCTCCGAAGCTGATCATCGCCGATGAAGCCGTCTCGGCGCTGGACGTGTCCATTCAAGCCCAGGTGATTAATCTCCTGCAGGACCTGCAGCGCGAGATGGGCATTTCATTCCTGTTTATTTCCCATGACCTGGCGGTGGTCGAGCGGGTCAGCCACCGGGTCGGGGTGATGTACCACGGACGCATCGTTGAGATCGGGCCACGCCAGTCAGTGTTCGAGCAGCCTCAGCACCCTTACACCCAAAGGTTGCTGAGCGCGGTGCCCTCGGCGGACCTGAACGTGCCCAGAAAGCCGTTCAGCCTGATGGAGGAGAGCGTGCCCAGCAGGATTTACGAGGTGGGCTACAAGGCTCCGCCGATCAGTTACCGCGAGGTCGCCGCGGGCCACTTCGTTGCAATTTGAGCGCCGGGTATCACAGGTCGACACACCGCCCTGTGCGGGCGGGTTCAACTGCCCTTAACGAGCATGTACTTGCTGAAATTGTTGATGTGATCATCAAGATTATCCTCAAGCATCATCCGGTACTGATCACAGAAATACTTCAGCATCGCCTCACGCGCCTGGGCCATTTCTTCGCCGGATTTAAAGCTGCGTGCGCTGACCCAGGCATTGAAGCGTGTGGTGCCGAACATCATCGAGGCGCTAACTTTGCCCAGGTCGGCGAACGCCCTGAACTGCTCGTTGGACAGCTCGATGTGCGCGTCCGCGCGATCATAGAAGCCGTTGTCGGTGGTGTCTGGCATTGCGGTTACCTTCCTGTTCGTGAGTGCGGCGAAGGTACCGCCGCGCTCCACAGGAAGGCAACCACATCGGCCGCTTCAGGCCTTATTTATTGCGCGTCACCCTCCACACCGTGTTGGCCAGGTCATCGGCAATGATCAGCGCACCCTTCGGATCAACCGTGACCCCCACCGGCCGGCCGCGAGTCTTGCCATCGTCCCCGCGGAAACCCGTGGCGAAGTCCAGCGGCTCACCGGCAGGCCGGCCATTGCTGAACGGCACGAAGATCACCTTGTAGCCCACCGGATTGTCCCGGTTCCAGCTGCCGTGCTCGCCGACGAAGACGCCGTCGGCATATTTCTCGCCCATGGCCGGGATGGAAAAATCGACGCCCAGCGCGGCGACGTGGGAACCCAGGCTGTAATCCGGCTTGATCGCGGCGGCGACCTTGGCCGGGTTCTGCGGTTGGGCGCGGGTGTCGACGTTCTGGCCCCAATAGCTGTAGGGCCAGCCGTAGAACTCGCCTTCGCGCACCGAGGTCAGGTAATCCGGCACCAGGTCCGGCCCCAGTTCATCCCGCTCGTTGACCACCGCCCACACCTGCCCGGAGCCCGGTTGAATGGTCAATGCCGTCGGGTTGCGCAAACCGGTTGCATAAGGCTTGTGGGCGCCGGTGGCGGCGTCGATCTGCCAGACCATCGCCCGGTCGATCTCGACCTCCATGCCGCGTTCGGTGATGTTGCTGTTGGACCCGATGCCCACATACAGCGAGCGGCCGTCGGGGCTGATCGCCAGGGATTTGGTCCAGTGGTGATTGATCGCGGCGGGCAGCTCGGTGACGGTGGTGGGCGGGCCACCGGCCTTGGTCTGGCCGTCTTCGTAGTCGAAGCGCACCAGCGCATCCTGGTTCGCCACGTACAGCTTGCCGTCGGCAAAGGCCAGGCCGTAGGGCGCGTTGAGGTTTTCGGCGAATACGGTTTTCAACTCGTAGGTGCCGTCACCGTCGGCATCGCGCAGCAGGGTCAGGCGATTGCCGCCCTTGACCTTGGTGTTGCCCTCGGCCTTGATCACGCTGGCGATCACATCCTTGGGCTTGAGTTTCGCTGCGCTACCGCCCCGGCCTTCGGCGACGAGAATGTCGCCGTTGGGCAGCACCAGGGTCTGGCGCGGGATCCGCAGGTCGGTGGCGATGGCCCTGATGCTGAAACCCTCGGGCACCGTAGGTTTCTGCTCGCCCCAGGCCACCGGTTCGGCGATCTTCATGCTGGGCAACAGGCCGCGCTGGGGTTCCGGCAGCTTGGGGTCGGGGCCGCGAGCCTGAGTGCTGTCGGCTTCGCCACCGCAGGCGCTCAACAACATCGCCATGCTTAAAACGGTCAGCGTGCTGGAAGGCTTCATTGGGCACCTCCCGAGCGCAGGTTGGTCAGCCCGACCCACGTGGTCACGCAGGCCAGCAGGGTCACGACGGCAGACAACACCAGGCCCGAAGGCATCACGGCCCAGGCATCCTTCGCATGCTCAAAGGCATTCACCAGGCCCAGCGCCCAGGTCACCAGCAACAGCAGGAAGTACACCGTGGGGCGCCCGGCCTTGCGGTCGGCACGCAGCAGGTTGACCAGTGCAAACAACCCCGCCAGCCCGCAGAACAGCAGGGCGCCGGCGATCAGCCAGGCGGCGAAGTTGCTCCATTGGATCTGGTAGGTCTGGTAGTAGGCAATGTCGCTCAGCAGGGCGCCGAGAAACAGCGGGACGGTACCGGCCAGCAAGGTCGCGTGAAGCGGACCAGGCGTGCAGCGGTAGGTGAGGGTGGTGGTGTCGGTCACGGGCGGCTCCTTATCGTTGAGCGGCCCTGATGAGGCTCATCAGGGCCGCGCTGACTGCGCTTAAGGAAGGAGCGTGCTGCTTGCGCGTTAGTTCACCCGCTATTCGTTTCCAAATATGTTGCGTCAGTTGATGCGTGGATGTTGCTGCACCAGGTTTTCACGCTTGGCTTCCAGCTCGGCGATTTGCGCGTCGATATCTTCGATCTTCTGCTCGATATTGTCTTCGTGCTCCTGCAGCAGCTCCTTGGCTTCCTCGATATCCGACGCCGCCGGTGCCGCGCCGCGCAGGGGTTTGTTGGCGGTTTCCTTCATGGTCAGGGCGGTGAAAAGCCCCAGTACGGCGAATACCATCAGGTAATAGGCCGGCATGTACAGGTTGTTGGTGGTCTCCACCAGCCAGGCCATGGCGGTTGGCGTGAGGCCGGCAATCAGGATCGAGATGTTGAAGGCGCTGGCGAGCGCGCTGTAGCGGATGTGGGTAGGGAACATCGCCGGCAGGGTGGACGCCATCACGCCGATAAAGAAGTTGAGCACCACCGCAATGATCAGCAGCCCCGAGAAAATCAGCCCGAGCTTGCCGCTGTTGATCAGCATGAACGCCGGAATGGCGAGAAAGAACAGTGCGATGCTGCCGAACAGAATGAAGGGTTTGCGCCCGATCTTGTCGCTGACAAAGCCAATCATCGGCTGCACGAACAACATGCCGACCATGATCGCGATGATGATCAACACGCCGTGGTTTTCGCTGTAGTGCAGGTTGTGCGACAGGTAGCTCGGCATGTAGGTGAGCAGCATGTAGTACGTGACGTTGGTCACCACCACCACGCCGACACAGGTCATCAGGCTGCGCCAGTGCTTGGTGGCGACTTCCTTGAACGAGACTTTCGGGCCGCCCGCCAGGCCTTCGCGGTCACCTTGTTCGAGTTGCTCCACGTGCTGTTGAAAGGCCGGTGTTTCTTCCAGGGCATGACGCAAGTAGAGCCCGATCATGCCCAGCGGCAGGGCGAGGAAGAACGGCAGGCGCCAGCCCCAGGACTGGAAGGCGTCTTCGCCGATCACCGCCGAAATCAGCACCACCACGCCCGCGCCGAGCACGAAGCCGGCGATGGAGCCGAAGTCCAGCCAACTGCCGAGGAAGCCGCGCTTGCGGTCCGGGGCGTATTCGGCGACGAAGATCGAGGCACCGGTGTACTCACCGCCCACCGAGAAGCCCTGGGCCATCTTGGCCAGCAGCAACAGGATCGGCGCCCAGATGCCGATCGAGTCATAGGAGGGGATCAGCCCGATGGCGAAGGTGCTCAGGGACATGATCACGATGGTCGCCGCCAGGACCTTTTGCCGGCCGTATTTGTCCCCCAGCCGGCCAAAGAACAGGCCGCCCAGCGGGCGAATCAGGAACGGCACCGAGAAGGTCGCCAGGGCCGCGATCATCTGTACGCTGGGAGACGCTTCGGGGAAGAACACCTTGCCCAGCACATAGGCGACAAAGCCATACACCCCGAAGTCGAACCACTCCATGGCATTGCCCAGCGCAGCGGCGGTGATCGCCTTGCGCATCTTGGCGTCGTCGACGATGGTGATGTCATCCAATCCAATCGGATTGACGGTTTTCTTGCGTGATTTCATGGGAATACTCAGCCGCAGGTCCATTTCGATGCCACTGTTTTGGTGGCAAGCGCTTAATGGGTCAGATACATGCGGACACTGAATAATTCACCACTGGCTGGATTTTTTTGTTAACGGCCCGGCAAGGATTAACTGATCCGCTCGCCCCCCAGGGAATCACGCTGCATCGACTGCAGGTTTTTCTCGATGGTTTCGCAAAGGGCTTCCATCTGGATCTGGTGCTCGCTGTCGCGGAACGGGCTTTGCAAATCGGTGCCGATGCGTTCGATGGCCAGCAGCATGAAGCCCACCACCGTGGACGCCAGCGGGGTGAACCAGCCCAGGGATTCCACCAGGCCCACCGGCACGATCAGGCAGAACAGCGAGATGAACAGCCGTGGGAAATACACGTAAGGGTAGGGCAGCGGCGTATTGGCGATGCGCTCCATGCCGCCCTGGCTGTTGGACAAATCCACCAGGGTCGACTCCAACCGTGCCAGGCGAATGCTGTCCAGGCGCCCGGCCTTGTATTCCTGGGCCAGCAGGGCTGCGGAGCCGTTGATGATGTCGTTGGAAAAGTTATTGGTACTGGTGCTGCGGGCGAACTCGTCGGCCGGCAGGAAGGCGCGGATTTCTTCCGGGCAAGGCTGGCCCCGCAAGTGCGCCGCCAGGCAGTTCACATACGCCACGTGACGGCGCAGCAAGGTCGCCTTTATCGGGTTGACCTCATTGTCCGGGTCATCCAGCAGCGTCAGCACTTGCCGAGCGAAGCTGCGGGAATTGTTGACCATCGCCCCCCACAACGTGCGTGCCTCCCACCAGCGGTTGTAGGCGCTGCTGTTGCGGAAACTGATCAGCACCACCAGCGCCGAGCCGAGCAGGGTGAGCGGCATCAGCGGCAGGTTGATCTTGCTGTTGAGGAACAGCATGAAGTCCACGGTGACGGCGATATCCCAGAGCAGCAGCCAGAACAGCGCCCAGCCTACATAGCCCATGGTCTTGATGATCAGGCGGTATTTTTTGATGATGGCAGCTTTCAAACGGAAACCTCGCGGCGAGCGGTAAGCATCAATGCCCTAGCTCGGACGGTGTTTACCGGGTAAAGGTTCGCCGGGGGGCCGGGTCTTCAGGCCTGGAATGTCAGGACAAAGCGGTTTTCGCCCTGGGGCTTGCCGGCCGGTGCGGGCTGGTCGGGCACGAAACCGCAGCGGGTCAGGACTTTTTGTGAGCCCACATTCTCGGGGTACACGTACGCCACCAGTTGGGTCAGTGCCCAGCGCGCCTGTGCCTCGCGGATCAGATGGTTCAGCGCCAGGGTTGCCAGCCCTTGCCCGCACGAGCGCTCACCCACGCGGTAGCCGACTTCGGCAGAGCCCTTTGGCGAGTCGATGCTTTTCAGGTTGGCGCGACCGACGATTTCGCCGTTGGCGTCTTCGATCACGAACGGGTGCCATGTGCCGGTGGCCAGGCCAGATAGATAACCGTCAATATGCTCGGCGACGCCCTGCACCGAGTAAAACGATGGGTCGCGCGCCTCGATATGCGACTCGAACCACTCACGGTTACGGGCTTCGAAGGCCAGCAATGCTTCAGTGTCCGTACTGCTCAGCTCGCGAACGCGAAATGACGTCATTGCTCGAATCTCCAGGGTTGTTCTGTCCATTTAGTCATGTTTTCGTCATAAAGGCGTGTGAAATTTGCCTGCCAAAAATATGAAATCATGGAGTTTTTCCGATGAGGGTAGTCACCTCCGGCTCGGCGTATCTGGACATCGATGCATACGCCTGCTGCATTGCGTATGCCGAGTTGTTGAACCGCCAGGGAATCGAGGCGCGTGCCGTCAGCAGTGCTCCACTGAATGCCAGCATCTCCAGGACCGTGCTCGGCTGGCGATCGTCACTGGATGACTACCGACCCGAGCCCGGCGATGAGTTTGTGATGGTGGATATCTCGGACTTCCATCACTTCGATCCGGTGGTCGTGCTCGATCAGGTGGTGGAGGTGATTGACCATCACCCCGGGTTTGAAACCTATTGGGCGCAGAGGCTGGGAAGTGCCGCAGACATCCGTTTGATCGGCGCAGCAGCGACGCAGGTTTTCCTGAGTTGGGAAGCGGCCGGTTTGTTGCCGCTGATCAGTGAGCACAGTGCCGCGCTGCTGGCCACGGCAATCCTGGACAATACCCTGAATTTTACCGGGCAGTTGACCACCGCGGCGGATGTTCGGGCTTATGAAACCCTCGCGCTGCTGGCGAAACTCGCGGCGGACTGGCCTGAGCGGTATTTCTCCGAGTGCCAGGCCACTATCGAGTCAGACCTTGCAGGCGCGTTGGCGGGTGACCTGAAGTGGCTGAAAGCCGACAGCAACCTGCCGCAGGTTTTTGCGCAGATGACGGTGTGGGATGCCGGTGCGCTGATCCGAAAGCATCGCTCGACCATCGCTGATTGGCTGGCGGCGCAGGGGGAGGACTGGCTGGTGAATCTCATCAGTATCCGCGAGTGCAGAAGCTATTTCCTGGCTGAGCCCAGGGTCAGCCAGGAAAAACTGAGCCAGTTGCTTTCCATCGACTGGCAGGCCGGGATGGCGGTGCTGGATCGTTCGCTGTTGCGCAAGGAACTGGTAAGGCTGGCGGCCACTGATTGACGGCGCTCACCAAAGTGACGTTCCTCTTTGATGAACCCGCAATACAATGGCCAGGGTATTACCGAAAAGGAACGTCAGTTGAACGAACACACATTGTCCATGCGCCTTGAGCGCGTGGCGACGCACGTCCCCGCCGGGGCGCGCCTGGCGGATATCGGCTCCGACCACGGCTACCTGCCGGTGGCATTGATGCGCCGCGGCGCCATCGTGGCGGCGGTGGCGGGCGAGGTGGCCCTGACGCCGTTTCGCGCAGCCGAGCGCACGGTGCGCGAGAACGAGCTGGAGCAACACATCACCGTACGCCTGGCCAGTGGCCTGGCGGCGATCGAGCCGGGAGACGGGATCACCGCGATCAGCATCTGCGGCATGGGCGGCGAGACCATCCGCGATATCCTCGACAGCGACAAGGCGCGCCTCAACGGCCGGGAGCGCCTGGTGCTGCAGCCCAACGGCGGCGAGCAACCGTTGCGCCAATGGTTGATGGAGAACGGCTACCGCATCGTGTGCGAAGAGCTGCTGCGGGAGAACCGCTTCTTCTACGAAATCATCGTTGCCGAGCACGCCGGGCCTGTGACCTACACCGCCGAAGAACTGTACTTCGGCCCGCTGCAAATGCAGGCCCGCAGCCCGGAATTCCTGCTCAAGTGGCAGCGCATCCTGCGCCACAAACAGCAGACCCTGAGCGACTTCGCCCAGGCGCGGCAAGCGGTGCCCGAGGACAAGGTGCAAGAGGTCGCCCAGCAGGCGCGGTGGATCGCAGAACTGCTGGCGTGAGGGTCAGCCTGCGAGGGTGTTCAGCTCTGCGAGTACCTCGTCCGAAAGATCCAGCTCGCCCACCGCGATGTTTTCCCGTAGATGGGTGACCGAGGACGTTCCCGGGATCAGCAGGATATTCGGGGAACGGCGCAGCAGCCATGCCAGGGCCAGTTGCATCGGGGTGACGCCGAGGCGCTGTGCGACGTTCGACAACACCGCTGACTGCACTGGCGAGAACCCGCCCAGCGGGAAGAATGGCACATAGGCAATGCCGTCCCGGGCCAATTCGTCGAGCATCGCGTTATCGTGTTGGTGGGCGATGTTGTACAGGTTCTGGACGCACACGAAGCGCACGATTTTTCGCGCCTCGGCGACCTGCGTCGGGGTAACGTTGCTGATGCCGATATGGCGTATCAGGCCCTGTTGTTGCAGCTCGGCAATGGCACTCAGGGGTTCCTCGATCGAGCCTTCGGCAGTGCCCATCACGCCGTGCATGGCCCGCACATTCACCACGTCCAGCACATCCAGGCCCAGGTTGCGCAGGTTGTCGTGCACGGCCTGGGTCAGCTCGGCCTTCGACGAAGCGTTGAACCAGGCGCCATCGTCGCCACGGCGGGCGCCCACCTTGGTGACGATCGTGAGATCGTCTTTATACGGGTGCAGTGCCTCACGAATAATCTGATTGGTGACATGCGGCCCATAGAAGTCGCTGGTGTCGATATGGTTCACGCCGCAAGCGACAGCCTCGCGCAGTACGGCCAGCGCTGCATCACGGTCCTTGGGCGGGCCAAACACGCCTGGGCCGGCCAGTTGCATGGCGCCGTAGCCGATGCGGTTGACGGTGCGATCGCCGAGATTGAATGTGCTGGTGGTCATGGTCGGAGCTCTTGCTTGACGGGAGGAAGCCTATAATATGAAGGATCCTTCAGGTTTAGAATTCGCATTCCATGAGCCCTCTCAAAGCGTCGTTAAAGCCAAGAAAATCAGCGGTCCAGGCCCGGTCGGCGGCGACGGTGGAAGCGCTGCACACGGCAACCCTTCAGGTTTTGACCGCTCAGGGCCTGGTCCGCTGCACCACGACCCGCGTGGCCGAGCGGGCGGGCATGTCGGTGGGCAGTCTCTATCAGTACTATCCGAACCGCGATGCACTGCTTGCTGCGGTATTGGAGAAGCATCTGGTGCAGGTGGCCGAGACCGTCGAGCAGGCGTGCGATCAACACCAGGGCACCACGGTGGCGGAAATGGCATCGGGGTTTGTCACGGCTTTTCTCGCCGTGAAGCTGATGGACCCGACGGCGTCCAAAGCCCTGTATGCCATCGCAGGTGAGCGGGGCGGTGCGGAGCTTGTGGCGCGGATCAACAAGCGGGTGGTGGCCGCGATTGCAGCGATGTTGGCGACGGCGTCGGATGCGCGTTTTGAAGACCCATCCCTTACCGCCGCCATCTCGCTCAGCGCGGTGGTGGGACCGGTTCGGGCGTTGCTTGAAGGCCATGCATCTGCGGCCTTTGAAGCCGGCCTGGAACAGCAGGTGACCCGCATGCTGCGAGCTTATCTTCAAACCTATCAGTCACTTACGTAAACCGTGTTCAGGGTATTTTGCAGCGCTGCTTCGCACTAAAGTCACATCCATGGGTCCATAAGCCCCGCAATCGAACTTTGAAGATTTAACCCATGCACCTACGCAAAATTGCAGTTGGGCTGTCGGCCCTTGTTTTGCTCTCCACCGGGGCGCAAGCCCGTGGCCTGCTGGACCTCATCACACCACCTCAATCCCATACCTCCCGCTCGGGCTCCATCAGCCAGGGCGCGGCCCTGGATCTGTATTCAAGCCAACAGAAAAAGCCATCGTTCGACAGTTGCGCCGACCTGTTCCCGGCCGCACAACCGATCAACACGGCCACCGTGCCGGCCACCATGAAACCCCTGGCGCTGTGTTCCGATAATTTCGCGGTGCTGTACTCGCAAACCAGCAAGACCCCGCTGGTGGTGGTCGAACGCCTGAATGCCGGCCAGTTGAAGGATGCCAAAGGCGAAGAACGCACCAACCAGTTCTACCCCGACCCGCGTATTCCCAAGGGCGCGCGCGCCGAGTTGAGCGACTACCGTGGCCAACACCCGGCCGTGGACCGTGGCCATCAATCCCCGGCGGCGGATGCGCCGAGCACCAACGCCATGGCCCAGTCCTTTGCGCTGTCGAACATGGTCCCGCAAGACCCGACCAACAACCGCAAGATCTGGAGCAAGGTCGAGGCGGACGTGCGCAAGTTTGCCAAGCGCGCCGACGGCAATGTGTTCGTGTTCACCGGCCCGTTGTTTGACCCGGGCTACAGCACCATTGGCGACAACAAGGTCTGGGTGCCGACTCGCCTGTTCAAGCTGGTTTACGACGTGTCGTCCAAGCGCGCCTGGGCGTATGTACTGCCCAACGCTGAAACCCGTATCCAGAAGCCGATGGACTACGCGACGTTTGTGAAAACCACCGGGCTCAAGTTACTCGGGAATTTGCCGGTGACGGGCTCAGTCGGGCGTACTTGACGGCCTGAAACCGGGTGCGTCACTTGCCCTTTTTCAACGTCTTCAAGCGCAACGTTGCGCGCTGCACAGCGGCCATCTTCTCTGGCCGCTTCATCTTTTTCCATTTGCGAATATCGTCCTTGGTGCGTCCACAACTCACGCACAGCTCACCACTGAGCTGGCAGGTTGAGACGCACGGGTTCTCGATATCTTTAGCCAAGGCTTTACCCCTTTACCGCATACAGTTTGAGCAGGCGCAGGCGCCAATTGCCGCCATGCTGCAGGTGGCATTCTTCCTCGGAGTCGAAGCGCACGTAGCGGTGCGAAGAAGGGCGATCCACCCCGGCATCCTCCAGCGCGGTGGCCGTCAGCTCGCGCATGCGCAGGTCCAGTCCGGTAGAAAGGGCCAGTTCCCGGTTCGCCCTGGTATCGAATACCCAGATGACCAGCAGGCTTTGGGCAAAGGCCTGGTAGTCGACTTCGTGGGTCAGCCAGTCGAAGCCGGTGATTTCGGCTTTCGCGATCTCACAGGCATCGGTCAGGGTCGCGACCAGGCGACGTTCGATGCGTGCGCTGTCGCGTTTGCTTGAAGACATGGGGATTCCTTGAGGAGCGAGGAGGGTGATGATACGCGAGAGATCCACTGTAGGAGCTGTCGAGCTTTAGCGAGGCTGCGATGGCGGACTGGCAGGCGACATCTTTATTGCCTGACAGGGCCTCTTCGCAGCCTCGCTAAAGCTCGACAGCTCCCACATTGGTTTGTTGTCGCTTGTCAGATCGCGATCGGCTGAGCCGTCAAGCGAGCCCAATACTCAAGCCTGCGAAGATCCACTGTGGGAGCTGTCGAGCTTTAGCGAGGCTGCGATGGCGGACTGTCAGGCGACATCTTTATCGCCTGACAGGGCCTCTTCGCAGCCTCGCTGAAGCTCGACAGCTCCCACATTGGATTCGTTTTGCCTGTCAGATTTTCTTCGGCCGATCCAGCTTGCGCGTCATGGTGTACACCGCCACGCCGGCAGCCAGGATGCCCGAGGCCGCGCCGACCGCCAACGCCCAGCGCGGCCCAAGATGGTCGGCCACCCAGCCCACAATCGGTGCGCCAATCGGTGTGCCGCCCAGGGCCACGCCCACCCGCAGGGCGATTACCCGCCCGCGCATGGAAGGTTCGGTGGTGAGTTGCATCAGGCTGTTGGTGGTGTTGCTGAAGGTCAGGGCGCCCACGCCGATGATCACCAGCGCCCCGGCGAACAACCAATAGTTCGGGGCAATCGCCGCCAGCGTGCAGCCCACCCCGAACACCAGCGCGCCGATCAACAACGCCTTGAAGTGTGGCCGCTCGCGACCGGCTGCGAGCAGCGCCCCGGCAACGGTGCCGATGGCCAGGGTCGACGTCAGCAGGCCATAGCCGCGGGCATCGGCGTGGAACACGGTGACGGCCATGGTCGAGATGAAGATCGGAAAATTCATGCCGAAGGTGCCGATCAAGAACAGCATGATCAGGATCGCCATCAGGTCCGGCCGCGCCCACACATAGCGCAGGCCTTCAGTCAGGCTGCCCTTGGTGCGCAGCGCCCGCAGGCTGGTGTGCAGGCCGGAAACCCGCAGCAGAAACAGCGAGGCCAGCACCGCGAAAAAACTCGCGCCATTGAGCAGGAACGCCCAGCCGGTGCCCACCGACGCGATGGTCACGCCGGCCACCGCCGGGCCAATCATGCGCGCCATGTTGAACGAGGTGGAATTGAGCGCGATGGCATTGGACAGGTCCGCTTCGCCCACCAGCTCCGCCACGAATATCTGCCGCACCGGTGCATCGAAGGCCGAGGCGCAGCCGGACAAAAACGCGAACACATACACGTGCCACAGCTGCACGATGCCGGTCAGGGTAAACACCCCCAGCATCAGCGCCAGCACGCCCATCACGCCCTGGGTGACCATCAGCAGCTTGCGCTTGTCGTAGTGATCGGCGGCGAAGCCGGTCCAGGGCAGCAACAGCAATTGCGGCCCGAACTGCAACGCCATGACGATGCCGACGGCCGACGCGTTATGCGGCGTGAGCTGGGTCAGCACCAGCCAGTCCTGGGCCGTGCGTTGCATCCAGGTGCCGATATTCGACACCAGGGCGCCGGCGGCCCAAATGCGGTAGTTGACGCTGCGCAGCGAGCGGAAAATGCCCATCGAACTCACACCGGCCCTGAGGAATGACCACCGTTGAAGCGCCCGAAATGCTGCGCCAGGAATACACTCAGGGCCAAGGCCCCGAGCCCGAGGGCGAGCACATCAGCGGTGTTTTTGAGGTCGAAGTCCCCAACCCGGCAGACCAGCACGTAGCCGATCACCAGGTTGAGAAAACCCCAGAGCACATTCAGCGTCGAGGAAGACCGCCCCTGGCCGCGCGGCTTGGCAAACGGCGTCTGGAAGGACTGGCCCATCAAGCCACTGAGGCAATGGGGCAGCGCGTTGGCAAGCAATACGCCGCCGAAGAAATAAGACACCAGCTCATGCCATTGCATCGTCACGCCCCCCTTGTTGCAAGCAAGCCGATGATCTCTTGCGCCGTGCCGGTTTCCCCCAGCTTCGGAAATACCTGGTTCAGGCTGTAGTGATGGGCCTCGGCGTTCGCGTCGGTCATGGCATCGACGGCCAGGGTCACGTTGAAGCCGGCCTCGTAGGCCTGGCGCGCGGTGGACTCCACGCCGGTTCCGGTAGCAACGCCGGTGATCACCACTTGAGTCACGCCGAGTGCTTTGAGTTGCGCCTCAAGATCAGTGCTGGCGAAGGCGCCCCAGGTGCGTTTGGTCACCCCAATGTCGCCGGGTTGCTGATCGAGTTCGGGCAGCAGGTCTGCCCATCCCGGTGGAAATACATCGCTGCGCCGTGGCCGCTCGGTACGCCCGGGGGCGAAGCCTGTGACGTTGACCAGCACCACCGGCATGCCGCGCTCGCGGAACGCGTCGAGCAGTGCACGGGAGCGTTCCACCACGCCGCCGATGGGGTGGATGAACGGGTATTCGGCGATGCCTTTTTGCAAGTCCACGATGATCAGCGCGGTGTTGGGGTCCAGCAAGGTGACGGCCATGGGAGGTCCTCGAACGGATAGAAGTGGCTCAAAAGTCGGCGAGGCGCTCCAGCAGCTTTACCGCTGCCGCGAGTTCAGCTTGTTCTTCGGCAGACAGTTGCTCCTGCAGCGCCCGCAGCAGCCAATCGTCCTTGGCCGCCCGGCTGGCGATCAGGTGCTTACGAAAGCCGGGAGTCAGCTCGATCAGGGTTTGGCGCCCATCGCTGGGGTCGGGTTTGCCCCTGATCGCTTTCATCGTTTCCAGCCCGGCCACGGTGATGCGCATGGACTGCGGCCGCACGCTCTCCGCCCGGGCCAGGGCCGAGACGGTGCTGGGCCCGTCTCGGTCCAGGCGCAGCAGCACCGACTTCTGGGCGGAAGTGAAATCGTTCGGATGGGTTTGTTCCCGCAGCCGGCGTATCAGCTTGCCCAGGGAGATGCGCAGCTCGGCAGCCAGGGCGGCGGATTGGGTTTCGGAGGTGATGGACGGTTTGTTCATGCCGGGACGTTAGCATGCTTGCAGAAAAACTGTACAGTTTAGCTGTATGAATTTTTTGTCATAAAAGCCCGCATCAACGGTCCTTTTGCCGAGGCATTTGTGATCCTGGCTGCGCTGGCGTGTGCGACCGGGCAAATCCGGGTGCATTTCTCGGCCATTACCGTGGCCAGCCTGGCCTTCCAGACGGTGGTGTTCTCGTTCCTGAGCCTGCTGGTGTGGTTGCCGGACGAGACGCTGCAGTCATCGTTCATCGTGGGCTCGGTGCTGGTGCTGGTGGGGATTGTGGTGGTGAGTGGGCATGATCTTTTAAGGTTGCGCATGGCCAGCCTCGTCAAGGACTGATACGTTCACCAGGCCGGCCATTCCTGGACGTACTTCCTCCCTGCACAGGCGCTCAACCGTGACACCAGACATTGATGAAGAACGCCGCCAACTCAAGGCGGCCTGCACTGTAGAGATCAATGGGTTTGCAGAGCCCACGCCGGCCCAGTGGTTCCAGGAAATGGCGGACTGGGCACAGGCCAACCATGTGTCCCATGACAACTATGGCAGCGGTGCCTTGATCGAAGGCTTTGAAGCCAAGGTCGCCGAATTGTTGGGCAAGCCCGCGGCAGTGTTCATGCCCAGTGGCGTAATGGCGCAATTGATTGCGCTCAATATCTGGAGCGAGCGACGCCGGCTGCCGCGCTTCGGGATACATGCGTCCTCGCATTTGCAGCTGCACGAAGAGCAGGCGTTCCAGGCCTTGCTGCACTTGCATGGGGTGATGGTGGGCCACCGCTTGCGACCGATCCTGGCCGACGACCTTGCAGCGATTGCCGAGCCACTGAGCTGCCTGGTGGTGGAGCTGCCTGCCCGGGAGATCGGTGGGCAACTGCCTGAATGGCATGAACTGGAGGCCTTGAAGGCGACGGCGGCGGCCTCGAATACACCGCTGCATATGGACGGGGCCCGCCTATGGGAAACCCGCGCCTACTACCAGCGCTCTTACGCCGAAATCGCTGAAGGTTTCTCCTCCGTGTACGTCTCGGCCTACAAGGGCCTCGGCGGTATCGCCGGCTCGCTGCTGGCGGGCGACACCGACTTTATCCAGCAGGCCCGCCTGTGGCGTAAACGGCTGGGCGGCACCTTGATAAAGCAGAGCCCCATGGTGGTCTCCACGGCCATGCGCTTTGACCAACGCCTGGGGATGCTGGAGGCCTGCTATCAGCGCGCCCTGCGCCTGGCGACCTGCCTGCAAGCGATTCCCGGCATTCGCACCCTGCCGCGCACGCCTCAGGTGAACATGCTTCACCTGTATTTCGACGCAGACTGCGCGGCACTGCTCAACGCCCGCGATGAGATTGCCCGCCAGCACGGGTGTTGGCTGTTCACACACCTGCAACCCACCGAGGTGCCGGGATGGTGCAAGACCGAATGCTATGTGGGTGACCGATTGTTGGGCGTGGATGATGAACGGGTTCTGCAACTGTTCACGGACTTGATGAGCCGCGCATTGACCTGATCGACATGCATGCGCGGCTTTTTCCCGGCCTATCAAGTGTGTTGATAGCGGTACTCCTGAGTCACCCCTTCATAGCCGTAGGCACTGGCCCGGCAGTCGATGATGTGCACATTGGAGTGTGGGTGCAGGTTGCCGATCAACTCCGCCAACAGCGTGTAGGCCTCACGATGAAAACGCGCCTTTTGCGCCTTGGTGTTGGTCTCATCGGTCACGGTGACTTCCAGGCGGAATGCGTTGCGCCCGTGTTCGGCCAGCGAGCGGTTATGAATGAACCACTGGTCGTGCGGCACAAAATCGAGAATCAGCAAGGTCTGCTCCGGGCGTTTCTCGAGCACTTCACAGGTCAGTGCAGTGAGCTGCGGGACGAGCTGGCGGACCAGTTCTGGATTGCGTTCTCCGGATATTTTCAGGGTGATGCCTGGCATGGTGAATTCCTCGTAAGGGTAGGGTGAGGTGCCAGATTAAGAAAATTATTCGGATCTGAAAAACGGGAAGATATAATGATATCTATCGGAAAAAACGCAGGTTAGACATGCGCCCCTTTGACCTTGAGCAACTGCGCTCCTTCGTCACCATCCTGGAATCCGGCAGCCTTTCAGCGGCCGCGCCCAAGCTGTGCCGTTCCCAGTCCGCGCTCAGTGAGCAACTTCGCAAGCTGGAAACCTTCACCGGCGTGACGCTGCTGGAGCGCGGAAAAAAAGGCGTGAGCCCCACACCTGCCGGGGAGCGCCTGCTGGCACATGCGCGTGAATTGCTCGCGCTGAGTGACTGCGTGCTTGAGGATATGCGCGGCGTTACCTTGAGCGGCGAACTGCGCCTGGCCATCACCGACTATTTTTTGCCGAGCGCCATCGCGGGCATGTTGAAGGGTTTGCGCACGCGATATCCGCAGCTTCGGTTGCATGTTTCGGTGCGCAAGAGCCTGCAAATCGAAAAGGGCGCCAACAGCGGCGAATTCGACATTGGCCTGTCGATGCGCATCCTCGATGGTCGCAGCCTTCCCGAAGGCATTCCCGTACGACGAGAGGCCCTGCGGTGGGTGGCACTCAGTGGGTTCGACGCACAGCACGAACTCGTGGCGCCGCTGCCGTTGGTGGTACTTCCCCAGGATTGCAGCTTGCAGCGGTTCACCATCGACCTGTTGGATGCGCGCGGGGTGCCGTATGTCATTGCGCATTCCGCGTCCGGGGTGGCGGGCCTGCAATCGGCACTGCTGGCGGGGCTGGGCGTGGCGTGCCTGAACAGCTCGGCCGTGCCTGCCGGGGCCGAGGCATGCCGGTCGATTCAAACGCTTCCGGCGTTGCCCGATGTCGAGTTCAGCCTGTTACCGCCGCGTCCGGGCGAGGCTTCGCTGGTCAGTGCGGTGCGAGAAATGTTGATCACGCACTTTTCCTAGCGGCTCAAGACCTCCGGCTGGCCCCCGGCGGCTGCCCGGTGACGCGCTTGAATGCCCGGCTGAACGCGGCCTGGGAGTTATAGCCAAGGCGCTGCGCCACGGTTTCAATGGGCAGCCGCTCCAGCGTCAGCCACTGGCTGGCCAGGCGCATCCGCAGTTCGGTGGCGTAGCGCAACGGTGGCGTGCCGATCGTGGTTTGAAAGTGTTGGGCGAACACCGAGCGCGAGGTATGACACTGCGCCGCGAGCTCTTCCACCGTCCAGTCGCGCCCAGGCTGTTGATGCAACGCCAGCAGGGCCTTGGCCAGGCGCGGGTCGCGTAGCGCGGCCACCAGGCCGGACGCATTCCCGCAGGCACATTCGACCCAGCCCCGAACAACCATGGCCGCCACCACGTCCGCCAGGCGCGCCAGAATGCCGGCGAAGCCGATGCGGGCGCTGCTGACTTCACGCTCCATGGCCGCCAGGATCGGCATCAGCCCCGGATAACGTTGGCCCTTGGCGTCGATCAGCATCAGGTCCGGCATCAGGCGGCCAAGGCCGTGCAAACTCCCCAGTTCAAACTCCATGCAGCCGCTGAAGAGCAGGGTGCTTTGAGCCACGCCTGCATCGGCGCGGGCATCCACGGCACACACCGCATCGCCGAGCGCTGCGGCGTTGAAGCTGTCGATGTCCTGCACCGGCACCTCCGGGCTGGAGAGCAACTGATGGGCGCCCCCGTGGGAGATGAACACGGCGTTGCCCGGCGTCAGTTCGTACTGCGTGCCGTCCTCGGTACGCAGGGTGACGCCGCCGGCGGCGACAAGGTGGAAGTACGCATGCCCGGGTTTGGCCGCAAAGCCCAGGCCAAACGCCGGCCCGGCCTGGATACGGCGGTACTCGACGCCCCGCAGGCGCATGCCGCGCAACAGCTCGTTGATGAGGTCAGAGGACACGTCGAACGGTTCTGGAGGCATCATTTTCGGGGTTTCGGTAAAGGATTCAAGATTTTGCATCATAGATCATCCTGCCCTGCGTACCTAGACTGGCGGTCGCGATAACTTTTGGAGGGTGACCAGTGATGAGCAGTTGTGTGTGTGACGCCGTAATCGGTGCAGATGTGGCGCCCGCGACACCGGCCTGGATGGCGGTGTTTTCGTTGGCGATGGGCGTGTTCGGATTACTCACGGCGGAGTACCTGCCGGCCAGTTTGTTGACGCCGATGGCGTCCGAACTCGGCGTCTCGGAAGCCTTGGCAGGGCAGGCGGTGACAGTCACGGCGGTGGTGGCGTTGTTCGCCGGGTTGCTGGTCCCGGGCCTGACCCGCGGGATCGACCGGCGCGTGGTGCTGTTGTGCTTCAGCGCACTGATGATCTGCTCCAACCTGCTGGTGGCGGTCTCGTCGAGCCTCACGGTGTTGCTGCTGATGCGCGTCCTGCTGGGCATCGCCCTGGGTGGCTTCTGGAGCATGGCGGCGGCGGTGGCGATGCGGCTTGTACCGGCGGCCCTGCTGCCGCGTGCCTTGTCGATCATCTTCAGCGGCATCGCGGTGGGCACTGTCGTGGCGGTGCCGCTGGGCAGCTTTTTGGGTGGGCTGTACGGCTGGCGCAGCGCGTTTCTCGCCGCCGCCGCAGTGGGCGGCGTGACCCTGGTGTTCCAGCTGTTCACCCTGCCGCCGCTCGCACCCCGCAGGACCGCCCGCTTGAGGACGGTGCTGGAAGTGCTGCTGCGTCCGGGCATTGCCGTGGGCATGTTGGGGTGCGTGCTGGTGCACACCGGGCACTTTGCGCTGTTCACCTATATCCGGCCATTCCTGGAAAGCACCACTGGCGTCGATGCCGAGGGGCTGGCGTTGATGTTGCTGGGGTTTGGCGTTGCGAACTTTGCCGGCACGCTGCTGGCTGGTTGGCTGCTGGTGCGTCTGCCGCGTGGAACATTGGTGCTGATGCCCGCGCTGGTGGGCGTTGCGGCGCTCGCCCTGGCGCTGTTGCCGGCAACCGTGACCGGCCAGGTGTGGTTGTTGATGCTCTGGGGCCTGGCGTTTGGCGGGGTGCCGGTGGCCTGGTCGAACTGGGTGGCGCGGGCCGTGCCTGACCAGGCTGAAAGCGCCGGGGGCATGGTGGTGGCTTCAGTGCAGTCGGCGATTGCCGCCGGGGCGGCGGCAGGCGGCGCGATGTTCAGTTTCAGTGGTATCGGCGGGGTCTTTGTCGCGGCAGGTATCTTGATGCTGTTGGCGGCACTGTTGATTGCGCTGAAGGTGAAGGTTGAAGCGCCTCCACAAGGTGCAGAGGCGGGGCCGGTGTTTCATCTCTGAAACCGTGATAGAGGCAGGGGGCGAGAATAAACGCATGCGCTTCGCCCCCTTTCAGTCCGCTTGATCAATCCTGCTGGTTTTGGGCTCAGGTCCAACTCCGAGCAATCGTAGCTGAACGACCGCCTGCTGATCATTGACCTGCAGCGATCCTCGTATCTCTCTTTACTTCAGTAGCTGCGCAAAATAACCTCTGCCTCGCAGGCACCGTCCTGCTCCTTCAGGTTTGGCAAGGCGCCTCACACTCACCAGCACCGCCTGGCAGGTGTCATGGTGCTTGCACGTTGAGGTTCTGCGATGAGCGCAGTCGTTGATCATGGCGTCCGTTTCGGACGAATTGCAGTAACGCTTCCCGTAAAGGACATGGGCAGAGCCCATGATTTTTACACCAGGGTCCTGGGGTTTACGAAAGCCTTCGAAAATGGAAACCCGATCGGCTTCATGATTCTGCAGCGCGACCAGGGCGAGCTGCATTTGACCTTGCAACCCAACCACCCAGCCGCCGCGTTCACGATTGCCCACCTGATGGTGGACGATGTCGACAGGCTGCACGCCGCTTGCGTGCAGCATGGGGCGAGGATCATCAAGCGCCTCAAGGATCAGGATTACGGGTTGCGGGCGTTTGTGTTCGAAGACCCGGACGGGAATCGTATTGATGTAGGTCAGCCGCTCCAACCGAGCAATCAGGGAAGATAATGTTGACGACTACCGATGTTGTTCACACGCTGCGTGCACCGTCAGAGCTTGATTACTACGACACCCGGTCAGCCCCGCTGCCTACTGAAATCACCGCGCTGGATGCCTGGAACATCATGACCGGCGAACCGGGGCCGTTGATGCAGGTGGCTTTCCGAATCAGGGATGCCATTTCCTCGTTGTTTGGTGTGAAGCGCATCGGTGGGTTCTCCGGCACCTTGCGCGAGGCTGTGCAGGTCGGCGACCGGCTGGACTTCTTCCTGGTGGAACGCAGCGCGCCCGACATGCTGGTGCTGACCGAGCGTGACCGGCACCTGGATGTGATGATCTGCCTTTCAATCGCTGACCGTCTACTCACGATCACCTCGTCGGTTGTCACCCATAACACCTATGGGCGCCTCTACATGCTGCCAGTGGGGCCAGCGCACAAACTCATCGTGAATGCTCACCTGCGACGACTTGAACGAACGCTGCAAGAGACAGCCGCAACGGCCGGCGGGTAGGCACGTTCACCGCCCGCCGGGAGGTGGATCAATTGCCTTTTTCAGCCGCCAAGAAGTACGCAACCAACGCATTGGCGTGACCATGGCCCATGCCGTGTTCAGTCTTGAGCAAGGCCACAAGCTCCATATGCTTCCTGGAGCTGGCGGCCTTGAGCAGATCCAGCCAGTGGCTAATGGGTTGCCCATAGTTTTTTTCGATGGAGGGGAAGTACGACGCTGGCCCTTTTGTTTTTGTGTCGTCGGTCATGATGCAAACTCCCTTTTTGCTGAGGTGATAATGCCCGGATAACGTTACCGCTCTGGACTCACCGGGTCCACCGTACGGCCCGTCCCTACACGCCCCCGTTGGCCTCGCCAATCAGAATATCCTCGAAGAACGCCCCGACCGGTTGTGTGGGATGGCAAATCTGTATCTCCAGCACCCAGACCATCTCGCTCGGTACGATCTCGACTTCAGCCAGCTTGTCCTGCCCGAACAGGGCATGGGGGAAGTCGGCGATGCGGTGTCCGGCCAGGTTGCGCTCAAGGCGCCAGCCTTTGGAGTGGGCACTTTGCTCGGCGAAGTCATACAGCTCGCGTCCGGTCAGCCCTTGGTGCCAGGCGTTGCGGGTTTCGTCGAACACTTCATGCAGGGCCTTCGTGCAAGCGTCATGCAATGGGTGCTCGCCGAATACGAAGGTGTCGCCATAATCGCCTTCATAGCCATCCCACACCGGGCCAAGGTCCACCACGGCGATATCGGTGGGCCGCAGCTTGCGCAGCAGGTCGATGCCTTGGCGGGGTGTGCGGACGGTGTCCTCGCCAAAGCGGATATAGGTGGGATGCCAGGTGTGAGACGCGCCCATGGCCTGCATTGTCTCACTGGCCATTGCGAGGGCTTGCGCCGTGGTCATGCCGACTTTCAATTGATCGGCGATGGCGGCCAGGGCCCTGACCGTTTGCTCGCGGGCGGCGAGCATGCCGTCCAGCGAGTAGCGCGGGCCGACTTTTTCCAGCACCGGGTGCCGCGTGTTGAGCGACTCCGCTGGCGTCAATGCACCGCTGGGGACGAAGGCTTCGGCGACAAAGCGATGAGCCTGGGCGCCCGCTGCCAGGCAGGTTTCGCGGACTTGGCTGATCATCTTGCTGTTGCCGCAGGCATAGATCTGGCTCTCCGCCCAGTGGTGGGGCTGTGTCAGCGCAACCTGTTGCACGCGGGCGTCTACCGACTGCACTCGATGCCAGTGAAAGCGTGGATGTGCCTGGCTGGCTCGCTCAAGAAACTCAGCGTCGTAGAAGTCTTCCGGCGACGAGTTCCCCCAATACAGGGTGACTTCGGCCTGGCGGGCCAGGGCCGTCAGCAACAAGGGCTTGATACCGGCATAACCGGTCCCGGTGGCGAACAGCACAACAGGGCGCTCATCGTCGTGTTGCCAGGTGCAGGCGCCCACGGGGCCTTCGAGTTTCACCGCATCGCCCACTTGCAGGCTCGGCAGGATGCGTTCGGAAAACAGGCCACCGCTGACCTGGCGAATATGAAACACCAACCGGCCTTGGTCCTGCGCGGGCAGATTGGCCACGGAGAAACAGCGGCTGTCGCCATCGTCGAGGCGAAACCTGAGGTACTGGCCGGCCCGGACTTCAAGTGGCTGGGCAGTCAGCAACACCAGCTCGACGATGTCGGCGCTCAACGCGCGTTTGCTGATCACCTGTGCGCTGGCTTCCAGCGCGGGCGTGTCCAGTGACCAGCCGGGGATTTCCAGGCGCATGTCGCTGCAGGCATGGCTCTGGCACAGCAACATCTCGTCAGCCGCGAGCGGATAAGAAGGGGCAGGGGTGTCGGGTGTGCGCAGCTTTTCCCGGTGCTGGCCCGACACCACCTTGACCTTGCACGACCCGCAGGCGCCGCGGCGGCAGGAAAAGGGTACGGCGAGACCGCTGGCCAGCATGGCGTCGAGCAGCAATTGATCGGCAGCTTCGAAGGATTTGCCCGAGGGCAACAATTCAACGACATGGCGGTTTTGCATAAACACCTCGGGGCAATTGAGGCTCGATTGTTGCGGTAGACTAGGACCAGGAGAACCTCCAGTTTTGGATAATTCATATGGTCCAGCTTCGCAAATGGCGCCCGTTGCTCAAACTCGATGGGGCGCAGCCGCAGGCGTCCTACAGAAAGATCGTCGAGGGCCTGGTGAGCGCGATTGTCGAGGGCCGCCTGCGCCCCGGAGCGCTGTTGCCCGGCACGCGGGAGATGGCGCAACTGCTGGACGTCAATCGCAAGACGGTGATCCTTGCCTACGAGGAGGCGGTAACCAAGGGCTGGCTGGTCAGCCTTCAACGTCGCGGTACCTTCGTCAGTTCGCAACTGGCGACACGCGCGGTGCCGGCCACCCGCGCCCCGAAGTCGTTTGCCCCGGCATTGCGGGAGGTGCCTGCGGCGGCCTATTTCACCCCGGGCGAACAGGTGACAGCCCTGCAACACCGGCCCGGCGCGCTGTTTTTCGACAATGGCGCCTGTGACCATCGCTTGCTGCCGCAAGCCGTGCTGCACCGCTATTACCGCAATGCCTTGCGCAACAGCTTTACCACCAACACCGTGCGCCATGGCAGCGAAGGCAGCGGCCAGTACCTGCGCAATGCCCTGGCCGAAATGTTGCGCCACAATCGCGGCTTGACGGTCGGCGCGCCGCAGATTTGCCTGACTCAAGGCGTGCAGATGTCGCTGTACCTGACCGCCAGCGCGTTGCTCAAACCCGGTGATGTGGTGGTGGTCGAACGCCTGAGTTACCCACCGGCCTGGGAGATTTTCCGCCAGTTGGGTGCGCAACTGGTCACCGTGGACCTGGACGACGAAGGTTGCCGGGTCGACCAACTCGCCGAGCTGTGCCGCCTGCATGACGTACGGATGATGTACGTCACCCCCCATCACCAGTTTCCTACCACCGTCAGCCTGCGTGCCGGACGTCGCCAGCAGCTCCTGGAACTGGCCCGGCTGCATGACTTCTGCATCATCGAGGAAGACTACGACCACGAATACCACTTTGCCGGACGGCCCTATTTGCCCCTGGCCAGTGACAGCGCCCAGCGTCATGTGATCTACATCGGCTCGCTGTCCAAGTCCCTGGGCAGCACCTTCCGTTGCAGCTATATCGTTGCCCCGTCGAACCTCATCGAAGTGCTCGAACGTACGGCGGCGGTGAGCCTGGGCCAGGGCGATGCCGTGATGCAGCGGATGCTCGCGGACCTGATCAACGATGGCGAATTGAAGAAGCACCTGCGACGGGTGTCCAGGGAATACCGTCGGCGTCGGGAGACCCTGCTCAGTTGTTTGCTGGAAGCTTTTGGCGAGCAGATCTCTGTGCAGGAACCCGAAGGCGGGCTGGCGCTGTGGGTAAGGTTCGCCGACTCAATCGACGTCGACCGACTGGCCGAAAAAGCGCTGGAGCTGGACTTGGTGGTGCGCAGCGGTCGCCTGTTTTCACCGTTTGATCATCCTGAAAATGCCTTGCGCCTGGGCTTCGCCTCGCTCAATTCGGAGGAAATCCGCGTCGCTACGCAGCGCTTGGCTCAGGCGGCGCGGGCGATTGGGGTAGTGGCTAAATAATTACGCCGGCCGACGCCCACACTGTTCAGTCCGGCAGTGGAGATCTAACAAGCAAAGAAAAAACAATGTGGGAGCGGGCTTGCTCGCGAATGCGGTGAGCCAGTCAGCTCATTTTTCACTGACAGGCCGCATTCGCGAGCAAGCCCGCTCCCACAGTTGATCTTTGTTGGATTGGGCATTGCGTTCACACCAGCCGAACCTAGCGCGACAACACCGGCGCCGTGCCTTTTTCCTCCACGCCCACCTCATGCAGCGAAATCCGCGACGTCTCCGGCAACGCCAACCCGCCCGCCAACGCCAGCACCGCCACCGCAATCAGATAAAACGCCGGCGACAGGTTGCTGCCCGTGGTACTGATCAACCACGTCGCCACCAACGGCGCCGTACCGCCAAAGATCGTGTACGCCATGTTGTAGGTAATCGCCGAAGCCGTATACCGAGTGCGTGTCGGAAAGGTCTCCGACAACAACGCCGCCGTCACCACCCCACACAGCACCGCGCCCACCGCCAGCAACATCACCCCCACCACCGACGCCGCGAACGACCCGGAACTGGCCATCAGGAACGACGGGTACACCACCACAATCAACAATACACACGCCGTCATCACCGTGACCCGACGCCCCACCCGATCCGAATACAACCCCGCCAGCGGGCAGATTGCCGCCGCGAAAATCAGCGCAATCAGCGACACCAGCAACGCCACCGCCCGACTCAAGCCACCCGCCACCTGCAGATACGTCGCGAAGTAGGTGGTGAACATATAAAACGACAACGCCGTAAGCGACACAAAAGCGCCCAGGCAACAGATCGCCGCACCATGGTTGCGCAAGGTTTCCCTGAGGGGAGAGTGCGCGACCGCGTGCTCCTGCTTCACCGCCTGGAAGGCCGGCGTCTCATCCAGCTTCCAGCGCAGGTAAAGACCCACCAGCCCCAGCGGCGCCGCGATCAGGAACGGCAAGCGCCAGCCCCAGCTGCCCATTGCCTCGGCGGACAGCGAAGCCTCCAGGGCGTACGCCACCACGGCCGCCGCAGCGAACGCAGAAAACGTCGACACCGGCACAAAACTGCCATACCAGGCGCGCTTGTCACTGGGCGCGTGCTCCATCAAATAGGCACAGGCCCCGGCGTATTCGCCCCCGGCGGAAAAACCCTGGGCGCAGCGGATCAACGACAACAGAGTCGGCGCCGCCACGCCGATGGCGGCGTAGGTGGGCAGCAGGCCGATCAGCGTGGTGGCGCCGGCCATCAGCAAAATCGTCATGGCCAGCGTGCGTTTGCGCCCGATCCGGTCGCCGAGCATGCCAAAGAAAATCCCGCCCAGGGGCCGGAAGGCGAAGGCCACCGCGAACACCGCAAAGGTCTTCAGCAACGCCGCGCTGGCGTCACCGCTGGGGAAGAATTGCTGGGCGATGGTGGTGGCGAGAAAGCCGTAGACGGCGAAGTCGAACCACTCCACGAAGTTACCGATACCGGCGGCGATGATCACTCTGCGCAGGGTTTGGGGGCTGACCTGGTCGGTGGATGGGCTCGTCATGGGGGAAGGCCTCGGCGGTGGTAAGGGGATGCTTGATTATCGGGGGCGGGGATTGGGCGGCGGGGCTCAAAAGAGTCGTCCGCGTAGTCAGTAGCGACTTGGTGGGAGTGATGCAGGCAGGATTTGGGCCAGGTAAGGCGGGGAGCTATCCAGGGAGGGGGTGGGGTGATTTCTACGCAAGGACCACAACGGAAAAGGGGGGCATTTATTAGATCAAAAATAAATGCCCCCTTTTCCGTCCCGTATTGAGACCTACGCGACCTGAGAGGAATAGGGGTCTGACCCCTATTTCATCTTAGCGTACAAAGCCGTTTCAGTAACTTAATGCCCTGAAACCGGCTCTTCCTCCTGAACTTTGCGTATGACGTTGGAGACCGACTCCAGAGCCACCAGGTCTTGCCACTTGCCATCTGCAACGATTCTACCCGTGTCGAAGACGATGACTCGATCAAAGTGATTGAGCACAGTGAAATCGTGGGTTACACAGATCAGACTTTTATCGGCAAAGCAGGTGAAGAGAGCATCCCAGATTAACGAGGCGCCCTGGGGATCAACGGATGAGGTCGGCTCATCGAATATGTTGAAATTCCCAGGTCGTAGCAGCACGCGTAGAAGCGAAAGCTTTTTTGCTTCGCCACCGGAAATACTGGTCGCGTCTTGATTTATCGTTCGAACAGGCAATTCGTCAAACAGGTGCTGGATATTGAGCTGCGCCGCGACGCTGCTAAATGTCGAGTTGAACGAGCCATGAAAAAAAACAGCGTCTGCCAGGTTGCCTGATAAAAACTTCGGAGTTTGGGGGCAATACCGAATGAGCCGAAAATGTTCCTCTTCAGCGATTGACTCTAGCGCGGTCTGTCCTATCCGGACGGTGAGCCCGGGACGCTGCTTCACGCCCACGAGCAGTTCCACAAAGGTTGATTTTCCGGAGCCACTTGCCCCAACGACGGCAAGATGCTCACCGGGGCGCACTTCGATGGCCTGTTGAATGACTAATGAAACTCCCTCGGCGATCAGTGCAGTGGAGGCGGGGTAAATCAAGCTGTCAGAATCCAAGGGCAAGCTCTCGGCCTTACCCTTGAAGCTTTGCTCGCGCAGAATCGATCGAAACTTGGCGTAGTCCGAAGAGAATTGATCGGCGAAACGATAGACCTCTCCGATGCTGAACACCGTGTTGAAAAACATCGTGGATAAGGTAAACAAGACGACAAAGTCGCCAACCGTCAGTTCGGACGCCGAAGCCTGTCTTACAAAGATGCCGTACCCGATCACTGTGCTGCTGGTCAGGGTTAAGAAAAGTGCCCTTGACGCCCCTAGTACCGCAGCGGAATATCCGACTTTTGTGGCGGCATCCGCGTACTGGTAAAACGTATCGAACAGGGGTTTCAGCCCCGATTCCTGGGCCCGCTCCAGCCTTATCTGTTTACCCGCCTGAATCGTGTTTGCAAATACTCCCGCCTGTTCATCTTCGGCGTCATTGACCGCATCGATATGAGCGCGACGCCACGTGATCAAGTAGTGGGTCAATGCCAGGTAGACACCGGAAAGTGCAAGCACAAGCGCCAGGAACACAATATTCGCAATCCATACCAGCCACGCCGAAATCACGATGAACTCGATGCAAAGCGGCAAAATAGTGATCAGCGCGTAGTTAAGAATTCGCTCGCTGGCTTGTATGCCGCGTTCAATCGATTTGAGCATCTTGCCGATATTGATCGATGAGAACAGGTCGAAGTGCTTGGTGAATATCTCGCGAACCCATCGAATCGAAACATCGCTGAGCCCTTTTTGAATAAAACGGGTCAAATAATACCCCTGAATAGGGATAAGAATAACGTTAATAACGCCGACGCAGATAAACCCCAACAGATACAAGGCCGTCTCTGAATCCAAGGTGTGCTGGGTAAAGGTATCTACTACGCGCCCGATGATAATCGCCGGCATTATGGTTGCCACTTTGGATAGGATGACAATAACCATCACTAGCCAGAACAGTCTCTTATGACGGTAAAGTGCGTGTTTAAAATCCTCAAGCATGACCCGCCTCCTCAGTTGCTCTCGTTAATTGTGTTCAAGCAAAACGTTATTGGGTACCACGAGAGAAAAGAGTAGGGGGCAACCCCCGTTTTCAATAATGGTGATCTGACCCCTATTTAAAAACGTGGGCGCAGGCTATCCCAGTTCACACTAGCCTCCAATACCAGCCTCGCTATTATTTATGCATATCCCAAGAGGAAAATATTCTATGAGACTACTCTATAAATTTTCACATGTTGTGCCTCATGGGGCGTGAATTCAGGAACTCTCAGGATTTTCCAATCAACTTGCCGCATGGCGTTGTCACGTCGTGACTTTCCCGGCACAGGCCACTATTGCCAAGAAAATACTTCATGACGCAGTTCTCTATTTTCTACTGCGCAGTTGATACCAGCCCTTCATCGTTCTCCCGTCAGGCACGTCACCACGCTTTCGCAGCTCGCGTTAATCGCCAGCTGCAAGACCCAAACAGCGCAGACACCAGAGAAGAATAGGGGGCAGACCACGTTTTCAATAATGGTGGTCTGACCGCTATTTCTGCATCTATTATCTGAGGTCGAACCAACGACCGAAGTTGTCGAAGTGGGATTACTTTTGAGCATGGGGCCGCCGATGCAGGGAAAAACGTTCGAGATAGTGCGAATAGATCAAATCCACGAAATTGTTTCGCCAACCGTAGAGTCACTTTTACAGCCGTTAGGATTCGAAGTTCAGGGCCCGCTGTCCTGGCTTCGTAGCGCCGATGCTCCCATTCGCCAACTCTTTCGCCTTGAGCAGTGGAAAGGCGGCGCGCTAGCGCCGTCATGGGCTCTGTCACTGGACTTCGTTCCCCATCTTTCCGGCAATGAAATCAAATGGCACAGGACGTCAAAATCAGCACGACCTGATCTGACTTTCGATGTGCGCGATCGAGCGTTTGATATCTCATGCAGCTACGGACCTGATGCCATAGCAACCAGCGCACCCAATATCCTCCGGGCTGCCATTCCAAAAGCTGAATCGTTTTGGGACGAGGCTCGTTCGATAGCCGCCCTGCCTGGTGCTTTCGAGCGGGTCAAGCAGCATTTGTCGACGGCTGGCCTGGGTTTCTACAACTACATACAACATCCTCTTGCATACGCGTTTGTATTGGCCATGAACGGCAAGCCCGATACAGCCGAAGAAGAGTTTCAACGCTATTCACAGCGTCTTTCAGAGGCGGCTCGAAAAAAACTCCGCAAGCTATTCATTGATGCAGGCGGTCACCTTGGCTAAGCGAGTACGACTTTTTCAACAGAATCGGCCAGAAGCGGCCGCTCATGACCGACCGCTTCCGACCCAACGCAGCCATCCGCTCCTGACTATTGGGTTAATGCACCCACGTCATTCACCAGTGTGCGCCAGCCATCCTTTGCCTCCTGCTCCGAGGTAAAGACTTGCACTTTGGGATGCCAGAACGCCCCCTCGATTACGATGCATTCCAAGGTAGAGTCCTGAAACGTAAAGACATAGTGGATAGCATCTTTCATGAACCGCTGTTTGTCGTGTCGAGGATGAATGGCGTTCCTTTGCTCAAGCTCTGCTAACCAAGGCGAATTATCTATTCGATGAATTTGGTAATGCTTTAGGCCAAGTCCAATGAGCGGATGGCCGCCCAAAGCTTCGTCGTTTGGCGAACCGAATTGGATTTTCTTTACTAGCGGAAAATGAACCACAGCTATTTCTTCTCCGGTGGTGTAATACCGTAAACATAGTTGCGTGTCCGTGGCGAACACCACTGGTTCAGGCGACGTACTTGGCTGTGGCCAGGAGTCGAGCAGCACTACGGTCGCTAATGACATGCGGGAACCTGATGAATGAATGGGTTATAAACAGAGTGCGAGAGCGACTCGTTGTCGTCAAACCTTTCTGATCGCGACCGGCGGCTTTGGGCCGAAACCAGCCCTTTAATTCCCATACCGGTCTACCATGGCCCCCCGGCAGTGGTTCCACGCGCTACCGATTTCAATCTCAAGGTATCGCCCATGACTTCTTCACCCCGCACCACCCCATCCCGCACCTTATCCGAGGCATCCCAATGAGCATCGACCAAATCAGCCTCCCAAAAGGCGTAGGCCCTCAAGCCATCAAGCTCCTCGACGCCATCACCGGTGCTGACACCAAAGAAGACCTGAACCGCGCAGGCGGCAAGGCCGAAGGTTTTGTATTGGGTCTGGAAAGCGCCAAAGCCATCAAAAGCCAAATCGCCGAGTCGCTGTATGTGGCATACGACGACGCGGCGAGTAATCGGTTGGGTGAGTTGAAGGGCTAGTCCCGCAGGGTCGCGTTGGACTCTATGCCCGAGGTGTTTCGCGGTCCATCAGTTTGCCGATCAGCAGTACGCTCAATTCGCTCAGTTGGTGAATGGCTAATGCCACGTCGCGGTCTTTGCCGGTTAGTTCGTCGGACAGGTCGAGCAGCAGGGCGCTGACGGAGGTAACGGTTTCGTAGCTGTTGGCGATCAGGATTTCGCTGCTGACGCCGGAGGTGACGCTGAAGAGGGCGGTTGTCTCTGGGACTGTCTCGGTATCAGTGCCGGGATTGAGGTAGTGATCAATGGCGCGCTGGGCAGCCTGATGGAGTTTTAGATCCGGTTTCTTCGGAGGATTCGGCGTTACTTTGAACATGGTGCAATTCCTGAATGGGGCCGACACCCTTTCGCTACTACACAAGAAGGGTGGCAGCTGTACGCAGGTTAGTAGACCGGGGAATTACACAAAGCCGGCGCACCCGAAGGCGCCCTACGCACAGCCACCATCAAGCACAGACAGGAACGTCTGATAGATGTAGCTCATGCACTATGTGTAATTGACCCTAGGGCTACTAAACCCGATCACTGAGTTTTCAGCGACCGAGCAACCTTAGAGATGACCACCCAGGTGCACAAGCCGGCGGATTCTGACGCAAGCGTAGGCAATGGAGCAAGGTGCTACGGCCTACGCAAAGTCTCCTTTATCCCGCAAATGGAACCACCAGCCCGTCGGCCTTTATGGTCCATTCACCGTTCAAACCATGCTCCAGCGTTTCGCCGATGGCCGCGAACAATTGCCAGTCGGACGTTTCCGAAATCTGTATTTCCATAAAGTTTCGCCGAAAGTTACTTGTCGTAGAATGTGACAGAACCTGCGCAGCTTTCAAAGGAATGACCCCCTGGCAACGCGCGCAACGACCTGCCGTGCCTGTTATGGAAAACCTATGCGCTCTTATCGCCTGTTGTACGTGTTACTGGCCCTGATCCTCAGCGGCTGCAGCATTCCGTATCAAACCCCCGAAGCCCGCCAGCAAATCGAGCACGACCTGCAGATTGCCCCCGGTTCGGTGCGGGCCCTGAGCCAGACCAACTGGTGCTACTTGCCCTACGGCTCGGAGAATGGCGGCGATGGCCAGTGCCGTGCCACTCAGGGGCTGGGCGTTCTGGTGGACGATGGCTTGATTCTGAGCACCTATTCCAGTGGTCGTTATCAGCGCTTTATCACGCTGCGTACCCGCGATGTGCTGTGCGTGAAAACCTTCCGCAGCCGTGAAGCCGCCGCGGCGTTTTTCGCGTTCACTCGGGCGGGGGCTGCTCAGATCATTCCGCTGACGGCCGAGGGGCAGTTCAATACGCCGGTGAAAATCCAGTTTCTGGATTACCTGCTCGGTGAGAACCAGCCGGGCGATCTGACGACCGACAAGACCTATGTGCGTGACACCGGCAAAAATGCCTACTCCGTCGGGATCATTCCAGGTACGAAAATTCCGTATGTGTCTGCGGTGGCGGCGACGGAAGTGTTCAATCCCTGTCCGGAAAAGTAGTCGCCGGCAGTAACCCAGCGCGTATGAATCACTATCAAGGAGAGCGACATGGCGGGTGGCGAGATTGGGTGTGGTTCGTTTCAGGGCAGCGACAAGTCGGGATCGGCCTTTGAGGCGGTGTTGGACGCGCTGCCGTTGCAGGCGCGGGACTGGGTCGAGGCGGCCAGGCAGCAACTGGACTCGGCTGACGTTGTGCTGCTGGAGGTTGATCATGCGCAGGGCTTGCTTCCCTTTTTGAAGGACTACCAAACACGCTTGATCGCCGAGATCGGGCACGATGATTGGGAGCGGGCCGCGCGGGATGAAGCGGCGTCGTTTGATGATGTGGCTGCCAAGTGGGGCGCGGGCAAGGGCTGGCGACTTTATTGCGTGCGGGATCTGGTGCGTGCTTGTGAGCAGTCGGCGGTGGAGCAGCAGGCTGTTTACATCGCGTTCAGCTAGGGCATCTGTGGCGGGGCACGGAGCAAAGAAAAATACACTTTTTGCTGCGCGGGGCGTCCAACCCTGAAACCGCCGTCAAGGCTTTCATCTCCAGGCAGCTGCTCTCAGCTAAGGACCGATTATGGTGACGTTGTTTATTTTTCTTCTGGCCTGCGGTGCTGCTGCGAGCACCGGCATTATCTTCAAACCGGGCGACTGGTACGCCACCCTGGTCAAACCCAGCTTCACCCCTCCCAACTGGCTGTTCCCGGTCGCCTGGACCATCATCTACCTGCTGCTGGCTTGGGCTGGCTATCGCTTGACCCTGATTCCCGGCAGCGAAATCGTGCTGGCTCTATGGGCCGCACAGATCGCCCTCAACACCCTGTGGACGCCCGTGTTCTTCGGCGCCCACCGGATTTTCGCCGGGATGGTGATCATCACGCTGCTGTGGCTGGTAGTGGCCGCCATGGTGCTGCTGACGGTGCGCCTGGATTTGATCACCGGGCTGATCCTGTTCCCGTACCTGGTGTGGCTCAGCGTTGCGGCTGCGTTGAATTTCTCCATCCTGCGCAATAACCGCTGAGCCTGGCGGCGTGGGCAGAGGGCGGAAACATCATTGCCATGATGCCCACGCACACTGGCCAAGGTGAACATCTCTTTTAGAGATAGAGGGAATATCGAATTGGGAACTCACACGCTGTGGCCTGCTGAAGAACATGAACTGGCGCAAATGCAGCGCTTTAACCAGAAGCTCGCCTGGATGCCGCGTTTTCGCATCCGCAACCGCGTGACGCCCCGGGTGATCCAGGCGCTGTTGCGCTCCAGCCAGATGGTGGCCGGCAACAAGTTGCTCAAGCATGGCCTGCACGCTGAAAGCCGGCGGGTGGGCTCGGTGCCGGTGCGCATCATCCGGCCGAAGGGCAAGGCCAGGGGCGTGGTGCTGGATATCCATGGCGGCGGCTGGGTGATCGGCAATGCGCAGATGAATGACGACCTCAACGTGGCCATGGTGAATGCGTGCGAGGTGGCGGTGGTGTCGGTGGATTATCGGCTGGCGGTGAATACGCCGGTCGAAGGGATTCTGGAAGACTGCCTGGCCACGGCGCGCTGGTTGCTGGCGGACTGTGAGGAGTTCGCCGGCCTGCCGGTGATCGTTGTCGGCGAGTCTGCCGGGGGGCACCTGGCGGCGGCCACGCTGCTGGCGCTGAAGCAATCGCCCGAATTGCTGGCGCGGGTGAGCGGGGCGGTGCTGTATTACGGCGTCTACGATTTGACCGGTACACCGAGCGTACGCACGGCGGGGCGGGAAACGCTGTTGCTGGACGGGCCGGGCATGGTGGAGGCGCTGCGTTTGCTGACGCCGGGCCTGAGTGACGAGCAGCGTCGGCAGCCGCCGTTGTCACCGTTGTATGGCGACCTTGCCGGGCTGCCACCAGCGCTGATGTTTGTGGGGGAGCTGGACCCGTTGCTGGACGACACGCTGCAGATGGCCGAGCGATGGGCGGGGTCCGAGGTGTTTTTGTTACCGCAGGCGGCTCATGGGTTTATTCATTTTCCGACGGCGATGTCGGGCCGTGTGCTGGCTTACAGTCGCGAGTGGATAACGGGTCGTTTACGCTCGGTTGGTTGATATTGGATTTTTACAACAAGGCCACATGGAAAGATGAAAATAAGAAAGTCGTTCATCGCGTCGCTGGGGATTTTATCGCTGGTTCAAACATCACTGTCCTTTGCGGACAACGCTAACGGGAAAAACATTTATCTGCAGCGATGCGCCGTGTGCCACGGCGCGGATATCAAAGGCACGGGACCCTTGGCGAATAAAAGCAATCCGCCTACGCCTGACCTGACAACGGCTACTTTCAAAAAACGCTTGAGTGATTATCCGGGCGTTATCGTGTCGTCCGTCATTCTTCGTCCAAATGGCGACCTGATTCCCAGAACGTTGCGGGAGAACGGTGTGAGGTTGTCACCGTTCACCTGGAAAGTTCAGGACTTCCGCGACTTGAATCAGTACATGAGTGGAGTGATTTCAAAAAGCCGATGATGCTGCTCGTTCCCACGCTCTGCGTGGGAATGCATCCCGTGACGCTCCGCGTCACCAACAGCGGGACGCAGAGCGTCCCCGGCGGCATTCCCACGCGGAGCGTGGGAATGATCAGTCAGCAACCGCTCAACGCTACCTGCGGACGCTCACCTGCAAAGAAGAACGGCCGCAACCGCACGCCCACGCTATTGCCGATAAACGCCGCCACCAACCACACCCAGCCATGCAGGCTGCCCGAGGCAATCCCGCTGAAGTACGCGCCGATGTTGCAGCCGTACGCCAGTCGCGAGCCATAACCCAGCAGCAACCCACCGATCACCGCGGCGAACAGCGAGCGTGCCGGAATCTTCAGGCTTGGAGCGAAACGCCCGGCCAATCCCGCAGCCAACAGCGCACCGAGGATGATGCCGACGTCCATCACGCTGGTGACGTCTTCCCACACCGGCGCCGCCAGGGCCTTGGCATTGCCCGGCATTTGCCAGAACGCCCAGCTGCCTACGTCTACGCCCAACCCGCCGGCAACCTTGGCGCCCCACAGCGCGAACGCCGAAGTGATACCCCATGGCCGCCCAGCCAGTGCCAGGGTGGCGTAGTTGAGCAGGGCCAGGCCAATTGCGCCCCACACCAATGGCCATGGCCCGCGCAGGAAGCGGCGCAGGCCCTGGTGTTCGCTGGTGACGCCGGCTTCAAGTTGCCCGTGACGGCCTTTTTCCAGGCGCACGGTGACTGCCGCGATGATGCCAAATACGGCCAGGCTCAGCAGCAAGGCCGGCACCACGCCGAAGCTTTTGACGATGGAAACCGCCGGGAACGAAGGCAGCGAGAACCACCAGTCGACGTGGTGAGTCGCAATCAACGAACCACAGATAAAGAAGAACAGCGTCACCAGCATGCGCGCGTTACCACCGCCCACAGTGAACAGGGTGCCGGACGCACAACCGCCGCCCAGCTGCATGCCGATGCCGAAAATGAATGCCCCGAACACCACCGAAACCCCGGCCGGTGCCACCAGCCCGACCACGGGCTGGCCGAACAGGGTGCCGGCCCCCAGCGCGGGGAAGAACAGCACCACGGCAATCGCCAGCATCACCATCTGCGCACGCAAGCCCGCGCCACGCCGGTCGGTGATGAACACTCGCCAGGCCGAGGTGAAGCCGAAAGCGGCGTGGTACAGCGTCAAACCCAGTGCGGCGCCGACCACCAGCAACAGCACCTGGCGCGAGCCGACGCTGTTTTGCAGGAAGACGGCGCCGAACAGCAGGATGGCAAACGCCAGCAATGGCGCGACCGGCTTGCGCGCTGGGGTTGTGGACAGGGAAAGGCTCATCGGGAATCTCGGGTGATGTGGGTTAAGGGCGAGGTGGCGAAGTATAAACCTCGCGCTCCGCCACTGGCGCCTTGAAAAGCAACGCCAGCGCCACGATCACCGACAGCGCCACGGCCACCGCGCCCGCCAGGTACACCGATGCCACTCCGGCCACGCCGGCCAAGGCGCCGATCAGCGGGGTGCTGACCCCCAGCGAAATATCCAGGAACGCCACATACGCACCCATCGCCAGGCTGCGGGATTGGGGCGGCGCGCGCTTTATCGCCTCCACCCCAAAGCCGGGAAACGCCAGGGAGTAGCCGAAGCCGGTCAGCGCCGCGCCCAGGTAGGCGGTCAAGGCGCTGTCTGCGCCCCAGATCAACAGCTGCCCGGCGGCTTCTATTATCACGCACACCAGCGCGACCTTGGCACCGCCGATCTTGTCGGGCAGGTGCCCGAAGAAAATCCGCGCGCCGATAAACGCCAGGCCAAAGGCGGTAAACGCCAATGACGCATTGCCCCAGGCCTTGGTGGCAAACAGCAGCGCGATAAACGCGGTAATCACGCCAAACCCGACGCTTGCAAAGGCCAGGCCCAACCCCGGTACCCACACCGAGCGCAGCACCTTGAAAAACGAGGTGCGCCGCTGGCTGGTGGGCGCAACGCCTTGCGCTCCGGCGACGATGGCCAGTGCCAGCAGCGGAATCACCATGGTCCCGACGGCGATCCCGCTGAAACCCCACTGGCTATTCACCGCCACCCCGAGGGGCGCGCCCAGGGCAAACGCGGCGTAGATTGCGATGCCGATCCAGGCCATGACCTTGCCGGTATTTTGCGGCCCCACCAACCCGACACCCCAGCCCATCGAGCCGGTCACGATCAGGCTTTCCCCCAGCGCCAGCACCACGCGCCCGGCGAGCAACACCCACACCGAGACCACCGGCGACGCCACAAACGCCAGGGACGCGAGGTAGATCAAGCCGGAGCTGGCCGCCACCAGCATGCCCACGAGCATGGCGCGCTTGGGGCCGCGCATATCGGCAAAATTGCCGGCCCAGGACCGCGACAACAGTGCCCCGGCAAACTGCGCACCGATCACCACGCCCACCACCAGCGTGTCCATGCCCAAGGTGTTGTGCAGGTGCAGCGGCAGCACCGGCAGTTGCATGCCGATGATCAGGAACCCGACAAACACCGCCAGGGTGATGGGCAGTAATTTCAGTACCACTGGGCTTACCAATCCAGACATGAGTTGAATCCTCTGACGGGCATCAGCCCAGGCGAACGGAAAGCTCGACGTCGTCACCGATCGGCACCGACAGGTAGCCGTTTGCCGGCGAGCGCACCCGGGCCAGGTAGTCGGGGCAGTAGTCGGTGTTGTCGGCGATGATCAACGCGCCGGGCTTGAGGCGGCTTTCCACCAGGTTCAGCACATCGCCATACAGCGCCTTGGCGCCGTCGAGCAGCAGCAGGTCGACGCTGTCGGGCAGGCCGGTGGCCAGGGTAACCAGGGCATCGCCTTGGCGGATCTCCACAAGGTCGCTCACGCCGCCTTGCTCCAGGTGTTGCCGGGCGAGAGCGATCTTCGAGGGCTCGAACTCGCTGCTGATCAGCGTGCCGCCGCCGTTGTCCCGCAGGGCGGCCGCCAGGTGCAGGGTGGACAGGCCGAACGAAGTACCGAACTCGACGATGGCCTGCGCTTTGCTGCTGCGTGCGAGCATGTACAGCAGGGTGCCGGTGTCGCGGGAGACGGGCAACCACAGGTCTTTCAGCATTCCGTAGAGTGCCAGGTAGTCGGTCTTGCTGCGCATCAGGCGGTCGCGTTCTTCGTGGGTCACTGTGTTGATGATGGGGCTGGTGGCGGCATCGGCCTGTGTGTACAGCCGTTCAATCAGGGCCGCCATCGGGGCCGAGGTAAGCGTATTCATGGGGATGTCCTGCTGCAGGTTGAGCGCCGTGAGGCGCCGGGCTAGTATGCGAATGATTCGTCGCATTTAAAGTATGCGAACAATTCGTCACATTCGCTATTCGCATTCCAACGGCAGCAGGAACGCCCCATGACCGATCGCCAGACCTCGCAGATTTCCTCACGCAAAGAGCCCAAACAGGCGCGATCCACCGGGTTGGTGTCGGCCATTCTCGAAGCGGCTATTCAGGTTTTGGCCAAGGAAGGTGCCAGCCGTTTCACCACCGCCCGTGTCGCGGAAAAGGCCGGTGTCAGCGTGGGGTCGGTGTACCAGTACTTTCCCAACAAGGCGGCCATCCTGTTTCGGCTGCAGACGGATGAGTGGCAGCAAACCTCGCAGATGCTCAGCCGCATTCTGCAGGACGTAAGCCAGCCGGCCCTTGAGCGGTTGCGGGCGTTGGTGCATGCGTTTATTCGTTCGGAATGTGAGGAGGCGCAGATGCGCGTCGCCCTGAGCGACGCCGCGCCACTGTACCGTGATGCGCCCGAAGCCCATGAGGTTCGCGCAGAAGGGCAACAGATTTTCCAGGCGTTTATGCTGGAACTGCTGCCGCAGGTGCCTGAAGCCACCCGCGCCCTGGCCTGCGATTTGATCGCCACCACCTTCAGTTCGGTGGCGAAGGAATTCTCGGGAAGCCCGCGCACCGAGGCGCAAATCACCGCCTATGCGGACGCCATGGCGGATATGTTCGGTGCGTACGTGACGGTGCTGAACCAGACAGCACGATGACCCGCAGGGCGGGCCATCGTTTGCAGCGCTTGCCTTAGCGGCGGTTCAGCCACACGGTCTGCGCGTTGCAGAATTCCCGCACACCGAAGTGCGA
Organism: Pseudomonas sp. F8002; assembly: GCF_013385495.1. NCBI lineage: Bacteria > Pseudomonadati > Pseudomonadota > Gammaproteobacteria > Pseudomonadales > Pseudomonadaceae > Pseudomonas > Pseudomonas sp. F8002. The sequence continues at coordinate 62,284 of NZ_JACAPW010000044.1, forward strand.
CAACTCCCGCCCGAAGCCGCTCTTCTTCACACCACCAAACGAGACCCGGGGATCGGACACGCTGTAGGCGTTGATAAAGATCCCGCCGGTTTCCAGTTGGTTGGCGATGCTGCGTGCCTTCTCTGGGTCGGTGGTGAACACACTGGCGGTCAGGCCAAACTCACTGTCGTTGGCGAGGGCCACGGCGTGGTCCGCATCGCGGGCGGTGATGATGGAGGCGACCGGCCCGAACAGTTCCTGTTTGAACGAGGTCATCTGGTCGGTGACGTTGGCCAGCACGGTGGGGGCGTAATAGTTGCCCGCGCCTTCGACTTTGTTGCCGCCCAGCAGCAGGGTGGCGCCTTCGGCCAGGGTGGCCTGGACCTGGCCGTCGAGTTCGTCCCGCAGGTCGAACCGGGCCATCGGGCCGATGTAGGTCTCGCTGGCGGTCGGGTCGCCCATCACCAGGTTGCGGCTGGCTTCGAGGAATTTGGCGGTGAAGGCTTCCACCACGCCTTCTTCGATGATCAGGCGCTTGGCGGCGGCGCACACCTGGCCGGAGTTCTGGAAACGGCCGATCAGGGCAGCTTGCACGGCTTCGTCGAGGTTGGCGTCGTTGAGCACAATGAACGGGTCGGAGCCGCCCAGCTCCAGTACGCATTTTTTCAGCGCGGCCCCGGCCTGGGAACCGATGGCCATGCCGGCGCGCACGCTGCCGGTGAGGGTCACGGCGGCGATGCGCGGGTCGGCGATGGCTTTGGACACGCCGTCCTGGGTGACGTTGATCACTTCGAACAGGCCATCGGCAAAGCCGGCGCGCTGGAAGGCTTGTTTCATCAGGTACGCGCTGCCCATCACGTTAGGCGCGTGCTTGAGCACGTAGGTGTTGCCGCTGAGCATGGTTGGCACCGCGCCGCGCAGCACTTGCCACACCGGGAAGTTCCACGGCATTACCGCGAGGATCGGGCCCAGTGGGCGGTATTCGATCTGGGCGGTGCCGTTGTCCACCAGGGTGGCTTCCGGGGCCAGCATGGCTGGGCCGTGGGCGGCATACCACTCGGCGAGTTGCGCGCATTTTTCGATTTCGCCACGGGCCTGGGCGATGGGTTTGCCCATTTCCAGGGTGATCATCTGGGCCATTTCTTCGGCCTGGTCGCGCAGGGTGCTGGCCAGGGCCAGCAGCAATTCGGCGCGCTGGGCGACGGGGGTATTGCGCCCGTTGCGGAAGGCGTTGATCGAGCGGGTGAGGGCGGCATCCAGCTGCGCCTCGGTTTCGTACGGGTAGCTGGCGACCGTTTCACCGTTGGCGGGGTTGATCGACAACGCGTGGGTCTGGGAGGAAATGGAGTTCATGGCACCGTCCTGCGCAGTGAATGGGATGGAGGCCAGCGTACGGCGCTGTATCTTTTTCGGAAACTGAATAATATTAAGCAATACGTTCACGTTTGGAGAATGACTTGGATCTGGTCCAGCTGGAAATTTTCAAAGCCGTTGCCGAGCAAGGCAGCATCAGCGCTGCCGCGCAATTGATCCATCGCGTGCCGTCGAACCTGACCACGCGGATCAAGCAATTGGAGCAAGACCTGGGCGTGGACTTGTTTATTCGCGAGAAGAGCCGATTGCGTTTGTCACCGGCCGGGTGGAATTTCCTCGGGTATGCGCGGCGGATTCTCGACCTGGTGCAGGAAGCTCGGGCGACGGTGGCGGGGGAGGAGCCTCAGGGCGCGTTTGCCCTGGGTTCGCTGGAGAGCACGGCGGCGGTGCGTATCCCGGCGTTGCTCGCTGCGTATAACCAGAAGCACGCGAAGGTCGAGCTGGACCTGACCACCGGGCCGTCCGGCACGATGATCGAGGGCGTGTTGTCGGGGCGGCTGGCAGCGGCGTTTGTCGATGGGCCGGTGTTGCACGCGACGCTGGAGGGCGTGGCGGTGTTCGAGGAGGAGATGGTGGTGATTGCGCCGTTGCATCACGCGCCGATCACCCGGGGGCGGGATGTGAGCGGGGAGAGCATCTACACGTTTCGTTCGAACTGTTCGTACCGGCATCACTTCGAGCGCTGGTTTTCACAGGATGGCGCGGTGCCGGGGAAGATCTTCGAGATGGAGTCCTACCACGGGATGCTCGCGTGTGTGAGTGCCGGTGCCGGGTTGGCGCTGATGCCACGGAGCATGCTGGAGAGCATGCCGGGGTTTACGGCGGTGAGTGTGTGGCCGCTGACCGATACGTTCCGGATTCTGAATACCTGGCTGATCTGGCGCCGGGGTACGGTGTCGCAGAGCCTGAACAGTTTTGTGCAGTTGCTGGAAGAGCGTGGCCTGGCCCTGGCATCAGCCACACGAGCGCGGACTGAAGGCGGGAGTAGATCCCCTGTGGGAGCTGTCGAGCTTCAGCGAGGCTGCGAAGGCGTCGGCACAGTCGATATTGATGGTGCCTGACCCACCGCTATCGCGGCCTCGCTAAAGCTCGACGGCTCCCACATTTGGTCTTTGTCAGCCGCCAAATTGCAGGGGGACTGCTTGGATCGAGTTGAACCAGCCACACGAGCGCGGACTGAAGGCGGGAGTAGATCCCCTGTGGGAGCTGTCGAGCTTCAGCGAGGCTGCGATGACGACGGCACAGTCGACATTGATGGTGCCTGACCCACCGCTATCGCGGCCTCGCTAAAGCTCGACGGCTCCCACATTTGGTCTTTGTCAGCCGCCAAATTGCAGGGGGACTGCTTGGATCGAGTTGAACCAGCCATAGGAGCGCGGACTGAAGGCGGGAGTAGATCCCCTGTGGGAGCTGTCGAGCTTCAGCGAGGCTGCGATGGCGTCGGTACAGTCGACATTTATGGTGCCTGACCCGCCGCTATCGCGGCCTCGCTAAAGCTCGACGGCTCCCACATTTGATCTTTGCCAGCCGCCAAATTGCAGGGGGA